>NZ_JBNDHS010000053.1:0-44588 GCF_056755095.1 Rhizobium sp. SVR5-9E
GTGTCAGCACCGTTCCGAACGCCATGGAGACTGCGCCTGCAAGGCCTGCGGCAACACCGATCGGATCGAGCGAAGCCTTGGGTGTCAGCACCAAGAGCGCCACGCCGGCCATGCCCACCAGCCCTGCACCGACTGCCAGCAGCCGTACCGGCCGTCCAAGAAGAAGGCGAGAGAGCGCAATGACGATCAACGGCTGCACAGCACCGACCGTCGCTGCCACGCCGCCGGGCAAGCGGTAGGCCGAAACGAAAAGCATCGCCCAGAAGAACGAGAAGTTCAGCGCGCCGAGAATGAAGGCCCTGCCCCACCAGATGCCGGATGGCAGGCGGCGGACGATGGCAAGCAGCAGAAGACCGGCAGGCAAAGCGCGGAGCATTGCGACAGTCAGCGGATAACCGGCAGGCAGGAATTCGGTCGTCACGAAGTACGTGCTTCCCCAGATTGCCGGTGCAAGGGCGGTCGCCAGGACATCGGCCGCATACAGGCTGCTTTTCTTCATCTCAAGAATCTCTACGTCAAGATAAATATAGAATAGCGTCATTTATCTTGACGTCAAGAGATGTCGTGCTATCGCTTTTCCATGAATGAAAAAGCAACAGACCGCGTCGATAAAATCCTGTCGCAATGGCGTCACGAGCGGCCGGACCTGAATGTCGAGGCCATGGGCATACTGGGACGGCTGAATCGGCTGACGACGCATCTTGGCCGCGAGGTCGAGCAAGTCCTGCTGCAGTATGGGCTCTCATCGTCCGCCTTCGACGTGCTGGCGACGCTTCGGCGTTCCGGCGAGCCTTATCGCCTTTCGCCAGGCGATCTGCTGGCGATGACGATGGTGAGCTCCGGAACGATGACCAACCGCATCGATCAGCTCGAGAAAGCGGGTTTCGCCGAACGCATTCTCAATCCGGACGACCGGCGAAGCGTGCTGATTGCATTGACGGATAAGGGTTTCGCAGCGGTCGAGGCCGCGGTTGGCGCGCATGTCGCCAATCAGCAGCGGCTCACGGAAAACCTGAGCGATGAAGAAAAAGCGGCGCTCGACGCCCTGCTCCGCAAATTTCTGGCGAAATTCGAATAGTCAGGCGGCGTGCAGCCCCTTGCGAACAGGGTCCTGACGCTAGAAAAGGCTGCCCTGCTTCGGCGGAGCGGATGGCTCTTCCGATTTCGGAGAACGCTTCCGCGCTGCGGGTGGCGCGCCGCCTTCGGTCGTGACGGCACCGACGCTCCCGTCGGCGAACTCGATCGCAATGGCGGCCCCGGGCGAAAGCGCTGCGGCCTGGGAGACCGGCCGGTTTTCATCGTCCCGGATGACGGCATAGCCGCGTTTCAGGACATTCTTATAGGACAGCGACTGCAGCACGCGATCGTGTGCCGCAAGCTCTCCCTTCGCCCGCACCAGCTGATGGCGGACGGCGGTGTCAGCGTGACGGGAAAGATTTGCGAGGTGGTCGCGCACCCGCGCCGTCTGAGTCCGCAGGCGCCCCGGTAGCGAAACAAAGACGGCATCGGCGCGGGCAACGCGGGATTTCGAACGATCGATCAGCCTCTCGACCATGCGCTCGGCTCGCGTCATCCGCTCTGCAAGCACCTGGCGGCGCTCAACGATGCGGCTGGAAAGAACCTCCGGCCTCAAATGCGACCCGATCCGCTCGAAGCTGCGGCGCTTGTTGATGGTATTCAATTCCAGCCCGCGGCCAAGGCCTGCGGCCGCCTCGTCAAAACGACGGCGCGGCAGCGCAAGCAGCTGGTCAAGCGATGGAAACGCCCGCATAAGCGCGCGAACGGACTGACGCCGGTGGTCCATCTGCCGGCTTGTGCAGACCTGCAGACGGGCTGAAAGCGCCGAAACCTGCGCTTCGAGTTCAGCCCTGACGGGAACGGCCATTTCCGCGGCCCCGGTCGGCGTAGGCGCCCGTACATCCGCGGCATAATCGATCAGCGTCCAGTCCGTTTCATGCCCGACCGCGGAGATAAGCGGAATGTCGCTTTCTGCCGCTGCGCGTACGACGATTTCGTCGTTGAAGGACCACAGATCTTCAAGGCTTCCCCCGCCGCGGGCAACGATCAACACGTCCGGCCTCGGCATCTCGCCACCCGACTGAAAACCATTGAAGCCGCGGATGGCGTTCGCCACTTCCGCGCCGGAACCGTCGCCCTGCACCTTGACCGGCCAGACGATGACATGGACCGGGAAGCGATCGGAGATGCGATGTAGGATATCGCGAATGACGGCGCCGGTGGGCGAGGTCACGACGCCGATGACCTGCGGCATGAATGGCAAACGCTTCTTGCGCGTTGCGTCGAAGAGACCTTCGGCGCCGAGCTTGCGCTTGCGCTCCTCGAGCAATGCCATCAGTGCGCCGGCACCCGCGGGCTCCAGCGTTTCGATGACGATCTGATACTTCGATGAGCCCGAAAAGGTCGTGACCTTGCCGGTGGCAATCACTTCCATGCCCTCTTCCGGACGGAACCTCAGCCGCGAGAACGTGCCCTTCCAGACGACGGCATCGATGCGCGCGCGGTCATCTTTCAGCGAAAAATACGCGTGACCGGATGAATGCGGCCCACGGTAACCGGAGATTTCGCCCCGTACCCGCACCTGATCGAAAGCAGTTTCGACGGTGCGCTTGATCGATCCCGAAAGTTCGGAGACCGAATATTCGGTCAGGTTCGTGGGCGAATCGGTATCAAAGACGTTGCTCATCCCTTCTTTCTAGCGAAAGCGAAGGGAAAGATCAGCAAGCATCGGATTGCCGATCAATTTTCCGGTTTAAAAAGGAAGAACTGCACACCGGAACCCTCGGCCTTGGGAACCGGCTGAAGGTACGATGGCACATTCCCCTTCGCCAATTGCGAATAGAGGCCCTCCGGCTTCAGTTTCGCAAACTGCATGGTCGGAATGTCGCTCGGGCAGAAAGCCAATACACTGACACCTGCCCCTTTCAAAAAGGCCTCCGCATCGTGCGGCTCGGAGAGGCCGATATGCATCTCCGTCAGCATGCCTTGCGGATTGCGATGGTACGGAGCGGTCAGAACGTGCTGGCCGGTGAAGCGAAGAATCGGCACGCCGAGTTCAGATGAGGCCGCCACCATGCCGACAGGCATTGCATTGAGCGGCGCAAGAGCCTCTCTCGATCTGCATGAAGGCTTGTTTTCGTCCTCTTTCGCCTCCTGCGTTTGCCTCTGCATTTCGATGAGGGCTCCGCCGACGGCCCAGACGGCCGGCACGCTCGCAAGTACCAGCGTGATGTAGCAAAACGCGACCACGACATTTTCGCGGTCGTTGTTCGAAATGCGGCGGATATCGATGACGAGCAGCGCGAGCGGCAGAATCGCGATCAGGTTTGCAAAAGGGACCCCCCGCACCTGCACGAGACCGATGCCCCAGCAGACGGCAAGCAGGAAAAGCAGAATGGCGTGGACTCGCACCCTGTCGCGATAGAGAATCCTGAACGCGCAAACAGCAATGCCCAGGAGGCCGACCGCATAAAGGGCGCCGACGCCAAACGGCTCGGCGCGGGTCATGGCAACAACAGAGCGCGCCTCGGAGATATTGTTCAGCCAGAGCTTGACCAGCATCGGGTCAAGATCATCCAGCGGATTATGCAGGCACTGGGGTGCAATCACGACGGCGGAGGCCGCGACCGCGATGCCGATGCCGCCGAGCGCAACGAAACGGCTCGTTCGTGATGACCGGCTTGCCAAGGTTGCGGCAACCGCAAGGAGGCCGCCCCCGATTGCCGCAAGGCTATAGAATCCAAGCGAAAAATTGTCGCAAGTCACGGTCGAGTACAGATGCGGCGCTACTGTTGAAAAGAACAGGACGCTGATGGCCAGCGCAAGCGTCAGTCCGAAAGCGCTGGCCGCATTGCGGAAGGCTTGTCCTTCTACGGCCCAATGAAGAGCGACGACGATGCAGACCGCAGCGACGAAAGGCGTTGTCTCGACCCCGATGGCGATCGCCAGCGCCGCAGTCAGGCCGGCGATGACATAGCTCCGGATGCGATGCCTCTCATCGAGAAGCATTGCCGTCATCATCGCAACGAGCCCGATCTGCGCGTTGTGATGGTCGATCGCGCCTGGCATGAAGCGGCTGGTGGTCCAGACCCCCAACGCTGTCATCCCCAGCGAAATGTGCATGGCAGGCGCACCGCCAATCCGGCGGCCCGCAATTGCCATTGCAAGCATGAGCGGGATGATGAGCGACACGGGCCAGATCGCAAGTGCGACAGCTTCTGCCTGCTCGCCAGCCAAAAACAACCCGAAGAATTTGATGAGTGCCGCGATCGGCAGATCGATGAGCCGCGACCAGTGCATCGGCGTCCCGTCGACACCCAGGCGGTATTGCATCAAATCAAACCAGCCTTGGCCGGAAAGAAAATCCCGCACTTCGACGAGCCGCATGCCATCGTCATTGTCCGGTCCAACATAGTCCTTCGCGCCGATCAGCTTCACCGGCAAAATGCTTGCGATCAGCACGGCACTGTAGATGAACACTGACGGGCACAGGCGCGTGAGCAGCTTGCGCGCAGTTGCAAGCCACCCGACGGACGGCGGAGTTCTGGAAGTTGAATTGCCGGTCATTCCTGCGACGTTCGCCATTCAAGCTCATCCCGCCCTAAGCCGCGCGAAACTTAGCTCTTGCAGATCAAGAAAGTGTAAAGCGTGCGGTCTGGCAGCCGACTTCTTTCTGGACCGTAGGGTCTTATTAACGCCGTGTGTTTTAGACTATGTGCCAACCAATAGTGGCGAGCACGACAATGACGCGATCGCAGACCCTGAACATTGCCGTACTGCTGCCTTGCTACAATGAAGCGGCGACGATCGGCGCGGTCGTTCGCGGTTTTAAGGCAGCACTGCCCCATGCGCAGATCCACGTCTACGACAACAATTCGACTGATGGAACCGCGCTCCACGCCATGCTGGCCGGTGCTTCCGTCGTGCGCGAACGGCGGCAGGGGAAGGGTCATGTCGTGCGCCGCATGTTCGCCGATATCGACGCAGACGTCTATCTGATGGCCGATGGCGACGGCACCTATGCGCCGGAGGACGGCGAAGAACTGATCCGCACACTGGTGACAGAACGCGCCGATATGGTGATCGGAACGCGACGCGGCGTTCACTCGGATGCAGGACGCAACGGGCATGCTTTCGGCAACCGCATCTTCAACATTCTCTACCGCACGATCTTCGGGCCGGATTTCACCGATATTTTCTCAGGTTACCGGGCTTTCTCGCGTCGTTTTGTCAAAAGCTTCCCGGCCGTTTCCGGTGGTTTCGAGATCGAGACCGAAATGTCCGTGCATGCATCCCGGCTCAAACTGCCGGTCGCTGAATTGGAACTCGATTACGGCCGACGTCCCGATGGCTCGCACTCGAAACTATCGACCTTCAAGGACGGCGGCAAAATCCTCTGGATGTTCGCCATGCTGATGAAGGAAACGCGGCCCTTTGCGTTCTTCGGCCTCATCAGCGCGTTCTCCATGTTGTCGAGCCTTGGCTTCATGGCGCCGGTGCTGGCGGAGTATTTCGAAACGGGCCTTGTCAACCGCATGCCGACATGGGTTCTTTCCATGGCGCTGATGATGATCTCTTTCATGGTTTTCACGGCAGGCCTGATCCTTGATTCAGTCGCGCGCTCGCGTGCCGAGCAGCTGCGGATCCACTACCTCGACATTACCGCGCCGAGCCAGAGTACAAAGCCAGAAAAGCCCATTGATGCTGCGCAAGGCGGCCGGGCCGCCCGTATCGCATAGTTGATTCCGCTTAAAGGTGACGCCGTTTCCATGAACAGAGAAACCACAAACCGCATTCGTTTCGTGCTGGAAGACATTCTGCCGCCGTTTGCGCGCGATTCCGGAGCTTTCCGCTGGGCCGCGCAGCGTGTCTGGGGCGACCACATCAAGCATCTGGCGAGGTTTCGCGAGCGTGCGCCGTTCCTTTCGGCAGAGGAATATGCTGAGCTTTACCGCAACCACCCTCGCGTTCACGAAGGCACCGACAATTCGGCGGCGTGTATCAGCCGCATTCTCGGATCTATCGCGGGAGAGAGTGTCTGCGACATCGGCTGCGGCACGGGCGCACTGCTCAGCCGCATTCAATCGGCGCATTCGAAGCTCCGCCGGCTCACGGGCGTCGATTTCGTGATAGACGACGCATCCCGCCTGTCCGGCATCGAGTATGTTGCGGCCAAGGTCGAAACCCTCCCCTTCGCCGACGCGGAGTTCGACACGGTTATCTGCACGCATGTCATCGAACATATTCTCGACTACCGGCAGGCAGTCGCAGAACTACGACGGATCGCAAGACGCCGCCTCATCATCGTCGTGCCGCGGGAACGCGAGTACCGCTATACGTTCAATCCACACTTCAACTTCTTCCCCTATACGCATTCGTTCCTGAGAGCGGTTCAGCCCGTGCCGCCAGTTTACGTCTGCGAGGATATCGGCCGTGACATCTTCTATTTGGAAGAGAGGGACACAGCCGATTGAAGGACGGTTCGATGCTTTCCACATTTTCAGCGGGTACCTGGATTGGGCTCGTCGGCACACCGCTTCTGATCGCTTCGGGTCAGGTGCTGTTCAAACTGACGAGCGCCACTGCAGGTGAGCTCAGTGCCCGTAATATCCTCGCGCTGCTTCTCAATCCCGTGCTGCTCGCAGCACTGCTCCTCTATGGGCTTGGGACAGTTATCTGGATTTACGTTCTGAAAGCCGTCCCGCTGACGATCGCCTATTCCTTCATGGGATTGACATTCTGCTTCGTGCCTCTGCTGGCGCAAGTTTTTCTTGGGGAAGCCCTCACTGTGCGTTACGTCATTGGCGCGGCTTTCATTGTTGCCGGCATGCTGGCGATCAATGGCTGATGATATCTCTGCCAACCGAAGTGAGTTGCTTCTGCGCTTTGCCGCATTGTTGCTGCTCGGACTGACGGCAGATGCGCTATTCTTCCATTTATTACTGAATGCTGCGTTCGGCCCGCTCCTGACGCGGACAGTGAGCCTTCTTGCGAGCCTTTGCATTATGCTTGCGATGCTGCAACGCATCGATCTCACGCTTGGAAAGCGGCTGTCGATCGGACGCCCCGGCATCTTCGCGATCCTGCTGATTGCGGCTGTCTTGAACTATGGCCTCTACGCCGCCCTGCTGCTCTTGCTTCCGGCCCTGCAGCCGCTGGCGGCGATGGTGCTAGCCACCGCCGCATCGATGGTCTTCAGCTTTTTCGGTTATTCGCGCTTCGTCTTTCGCAGCGAATAATCAGACGGGTTCCCAGCCGTCCTTCTCGCTGGCGCGGTAGATCGCGTCGATCACCTTCTGGTTCAGCTTCGAGCTTTCGAGCGTTACAACCTCTTCCTTTTCGCCTTTTGCAGCGCGGGCGAAAGCTTCGGCCTCACACTTGTACTGGCGGCTATCGGGGAAACGGAAAATCTGCGACTCCGAATGGTTGCGGTTGGTGAGTTCGATTTCCTCGGCGCCATAGCGGTCCGCATTGAAGGGCGACTTGACCTCGATGAAGCCATCCGTGCCGTGGAAGACCATGACCTGACGCGCTGCCATCTGGGTGGAAATATAGAAGCTCTGCTCGAAATCGCCGAAATCGGCCTTCACGCTCGAATAGATATCGGTACCGAAGTCCGGATCGCGTTCGGTCACGGCCTGGATGCGCAGCGGCTCCTTGCCGGTGACGAAGCGCGTGCTGATCGTCGGGTACACGCCGATATCGGGCAGTCCGCCGCCACCGAGCTCGGGAATGTTGCGCATGTTGCCGGCATCGCGGTTGAAATAGGTGAATGCGCCCTGGACATGGCGCAGGCGGCCGATGGCGCCGTCGGCCAGCAGAGCACGAACCTTCCGCCAGACCGGCGTGTAGGTGACCATATAGGCCTCGGTGATCAGGACCTTGTTGCGATCGCGGGCGGCGATCAGGCTGTCGATCTCATCGGCCTTGAGTGCGATCGGTTTTTCGCAAAGCACGTGCTTACCGGCGTCGGCCGCCTTGATCGTCCATTCGACATGCTGCGACGTCGGCAGCGGAATATAGACGGCATCGATCGCGTCGGAAGCGAGCATCTCTTCATAAGAGCCGAAGGCGTGCGGTACGGAAAAACGATCGGCCATTTCCCGCGCCTTTTTAAGGTCGCGGCTGGCAATGGCGGTGACAACACAGTTTTCCGCATCCTGAATGGCGGGAACGACAAGTTCGCGGCCGATCTTTGCCGTCGAGATGATACCGAAACGTAGCATGGCTTGAGCCTCCCTGAGCTTGAATGAGGGCAACCTTATTCAGCGGGTTGAGTTCACGCAATGGCGCTGGCGCAATTCACGGAAGTTTGGTTTCGCGCGCTTCGAAACTGCGCTAGTTTACTCCCGGCGGCGTTCTGTCGCGTCTGCACTTTCAGTTAAATCAGTAATTTAGGAGCGCGCCATGGAAATGCGCCGGCTTGGAAAAACAGGTCTTTCAATCTCCCCGATCGTCTTCGGCGGCAATGTCTTCGGATGGACGGCGGACGAGAAGACCTCCTTCGATATTCTCGATGCCTTTTTCGACGCGGGTCTCAACACCATCGATACGGCCGATGTCTATTCCTCCTGGGTGCCCGGAAACAAGGGCGGCGATTCAGAGGAGATCATTGGCAAATGGCTGAAAGAGAAAAAGGGCTCGCGTGACACAGCGATCATCGTCACCAAGGTCGGCTCCGACATGGGGCAAGGCAGGACGCTCAAGGAACAATATATCCTTAAGGCCGTCGAGGATTCTCTCCGCCGCCTGCAGACGGATTATATCGACCTCTATCTGTCCCATTGGCCCGACGAGAATACGCCTTATGAAGAGACGCTTGGCGCCTTTGCCAAGCTGAAGCAACAGGGCAAGATTCGCGCGATCGGTTCTTCAAACCTCGATGCCAGCCAGCTTCGAGCCTCTCTTGATGCCGCCGAGAAGGCCGGTGTTCCGCGCTACGATGTGCTGCAACCTGAATACAATCTCTATGAGCGCTCAAGCTTCGAGGGTCCGCTTGCCGATCTCTGTGTCAAGGAGGACATCGGCGTCATCACCTATTTCAGCCTGGCAGCCGGGTTCCTCTCCGGTAAATATCGCAGCAAGGCCGACACGGAAGGCAAGGCGCGCGAAAACCGCGTCTCGCAATATCTCGATGACAAGGGCGTGCGCATCCTGGCCGCCCTCGATCAGATCTCCGCTGAGACCGGCGCCAAGCCTGCGGAAATCTCGATCGCCTGGCTTCTCAACAAGAAAGGCGTGACGGCGCCGATCGCCAGTGCTACGAGCCTTGCGCAGCTTGAGAGCCTTGTGAAGGCGGCAACGCTTCAGCTTTCAGAGGAAGCGATGAGGGTGCTCGACAAGGCGGGAGCCTGAGGAGTGACGCGATGACCGTGACGATCCGTGATGCGAGGAGAGACGATGAAGCGCGCTGGCGCGAACTCTGGAAGGACTACCTCGCGTTCTACGAAGTCGCGGTCGACGAGGCCATCACCGATTCGACATGGCGCCGGGTTTTCGATCCGGCGTCGGCAATCTTCATGCGCGTTGCGGAAGTCGACGGCAAGGTGATGGGCTTCACATTGTCACTGACGCATGAGGGCACATGGATTCACGGCAAGGACTGCTATCTCGAAGATCTCTTCGTCGATCCCGCCGCCCGCGGCAGAGGGGCGGGCCGGGCTTTGATGGATGACCTCGTTTCGCTTTCCAAGAAGAACGGCTGGTCGCGGCTTTACTGGCATACGAGCGAAGAGAACAAGACGGCGCGCGCGCTCTACGACAGCTACGTCGAGAACGACGGGCACATTCGCTACCGCATCAATTTCTGACCGTCGGAAAGCCCTCGTAGAATTCTGAATGGTCGCCTTCCCAGTTCGCCATGCCGGGCTTGGTCAGGATGCCTCGCGGCCGGACGTAGCTTTGGATCACACGCTTCGGCCGTTCATGCCACTGAATGTTGAAGGCCCATAGCTTCGGAAAGAAGCAGAGCGCGGCATAAGGCAGGTGGTCGTGGATCCACCACGCAAGCTTCTGCCAGTCCTCCTCATTGCTGTAGTTATCGACCATCCACGGCACGACAATACAGGCTGTCGCACCCATACAGCCATCGAAGTCGCGCAGGTCCCAGATATGGTCCGCGGCTGTCGAGGCATTGGTCGAGCAATTGAGCTTGTTTTTGTTTCCGAACGCATTGACGGCGGCAGCGCGGTAGCCGGAGCGGATATGCAGCCGGCCGAAGGTCGCCTGTAACGGCTCCAGCAGTTCCTCGCACAGCCGTTTTCCTGCCTCGACCGCAAGCTCCGGCTCGTCCGGAATGTTCGGGATGCGATAGAAATCCGCGATCTCCGAATGCAGAAAATCGCGGAAGAAAAAATTCTTTGAGAGCCGCACTCGCCCCATGTCCTCGAGAGATTTCATCGATCCCGGCTTCTTCATCCGACTCTCCTCATCGCCGGCACGAGCCTACCTCGCCGCTCGGCCGGAGCCACCCGGAAATTGCGCACTTTACGGAACAATTTCGAAGCCGATCGCTTCTTTTAGGGTTCCTCAAACCCCACACAGCAAGGATCGAAGAAATGGCCAAGGAAAAAACACTCGAAGATCTCTTTCACGATACCCTGAAGGATATCTACTATGCCGAGCGGCAGATCCTGCGCGCCTTGCCGAAGATGGCACGAGCCGCCCAATCCGCCGAGTTGAAGGCGGGCTTTGAAAAGCACAAAGAACAAACCGAGGGCCACGTCGAGCGCCTGCAGCAGGTGTTCGAGATGGCTGGCAAGCGTGCCCAGGGCAAGACCTGCGAGGCGATCCAGGGCATCATCGCCGAAGGCGAAGAGATCATGGACGAATTCAAGGGGACGGCCGCCGTCGATGCGGGGCTCATCTCTGCGGCACAGGCCGTCGAACATTACGAAATCGCCCGCTACGGCACGCTGAAGACCTGGGCGCAGACCCTCGGCTACAAAGACGCCGTCGCCCTGCTCGACCAGACGCTGCAGGAAGAGACGGCAACCGACAAGACGCTCACGAAACTCGCCGTCACCGCCGCGAACCAGAAGGCCAATCGCGCGGCGTGATGCAAATGGAAGAGCGCTCTTTTTCCGGAGCGACAATTGTAAAAAGCCGGCAATCGCCGGCTTTTCTTTTTATGGGAGCAATCAGCTTCGCAGCACGCCACCGGTGAATTTCGTGACATTCGCCACGATCTTCTCAGTCAGGGCTTCGAAATCCTCGTCCGTCAGCGTCCGCTCGACCGGCTGGATCTGCACTTCGACAGCGACCGATTTCTTGCCTTCGCCAAGCGAAGCACCCTCGAATATGTCGAAGACGTTGACTGCCGTCACCAGCTTGCGGTCGGCGCCGGAAGCGGCCTTGATGATGGAACCGGCTTCCACCGACTTGTCGACGACGAACGCGAAGTCGCGCTTGACTGCCTGGAAGGGCGAAAGCTCCAGCGCCGGCTTGGTCCGCGTCGCCTTCTGCTTCGGCTCGGACATCGCGTCGATATAAACTTCGAAGCCGCAGAGAGCGCCGGACACATCGAGCGCTTCGAGCGTCGACGGGTGGAACTCGCCGAAATAGCCGAGGATGACCTTGGGTCCCATCTTGATCGTGCCGGAGCGTCCGGGGTGGTACCATTCCGGTCCACCTTGCTCGATCTGGATATTGCTCATCGGCAGGCCGCAGGCTTCTATGACAGCCAGCGCATCCGCCTTGGCGTCGAAGACATCGACGGGCTTGCCGCCGCCCTTGCCATTGTTCGACCACATGCGGCCTGCGCCTGAAAGCGAGGCGGTTCCACGGCGGACACCGCCGGCGACGCGGCGCTGGCCTTCGAGACGGTCGCTCTCATAAGCGCCGGAGACTTCGAAAATCGCGACGTCGCCATAACCCTTGTCGGCATTGCGCTGAGCGGCCGTCAGCAGACCCGGCAGCAGCGACGGGCGCATGTCGGACATTTCAGCCGCAATCGGGTTCGCAAGCTTCAGCGCCGACGATCCGCCGCCGAAGAGCTTCGCCTGCTCTTCGGAAATGAAGGACCAGGTGACTGCCTCCAGCATGCCGCGCGAGGCAAGCGCACGCTTGGCAGTGCGGGTGCGGATCTGCAGCGTCGTCAGGATCTTGCCGTTGACGGCGGCATGGCTCTCCAGCGGCGCAGGCTTGATGTTGTCGACCCCGTGGATGCGCATGATTTCCTCAACGAGGTCGGCCTTGCCATCCACATCCGGGCGCCAGGAAGGAACGGCGACAGAAACGCGCTCGCCCGAACCGGACACCTTAAAGCCGAGACGCGTCAGGATCTCGGTGCTCTCTTCAGTGGAAACCTCAAGACCTGTCAGGCGTTTGACCTCGGAGAAGGGGAAGTCGACGATCTTGGGCTCATAGCCCTTATAACCGACGACATCGGCCTTGGCGGCCGTACCGCCGCAGAGTTCGAGCACCAGTTCCGTCGTGCGCTCCAGACCAGGTCGCATGTATTCCGGATCGACGCCGCGCTCGAAGCGGTAGCGGGCATCGGTGATGATGCCGAGCCCACGGCCGGATTTCGCAATGTTCATCGGATCCCAAAGCGCGGACTCGATCAGCACGTCCGTTGTGGCCTCGTCGCAGCCCGAATGCTCGCCGCCCATGATGCCGCCGATCGACTCGATACCATCCGCATCGGCGATGACGACATTGTTCGGTCCAAGCTTGTATTCACGCTGGTCGAGCGCCAGCACGGTCTCGCCTTCCTTCGCGCGGCGGACGGTGAGATTACCGCTGACCTTGGCGGCGTCGAAGACGTGCATCGGCCGGCCTTGGTCGAAGGTCATGTAGTTGGTGATGTCGACCAGCGCATTGATCGGGCGCAAGCCGATCGCCAGCAGACGCTGCTGCATCCAGCGGGGGCTCGGACCATTCTTGACGCCGCGCACGAGGCGAAGCGCAAAGCCCGGGCAAAGCTTTTCGTCATCGAGATCGAGCTTGACCCTGACAGGCGTCTCGCCGTCGACGGCAAAAGAGGGGGCTGCCCGCGTCTTCAGCGTGCCGAGGCCGGAAGCGGCCAGATCGCGCGCGATGCCGTAGATGCTCGTGCAGTCCGGACGGTTCGGCGTCAGGTTGATCTCGATGACCGGGTCGTCGAGATGGGCGTATGCGGCGTAGCTCGTGCCGACCGGCGCATCTTCTGGCAGGTCGATGATCCCATCGTGGTTGTCGGAGATCATCAGCTCCTTCTCGGAACACATCATGCCATGGCTTTCGACGCCGCGGATGTTGCCAACCGAGAGTGTAACATCGATGCCGGGAACGTAGGTTCCGGGAGCCGCAAACGCGCCGACGAGCCCCGCGCGCGCATTCGGCGCCCCGCAGACGACCTGGATCGGCGCGCCCTTGCCGGTATCGACCGAAAGAACCTTCAGGCGATCGGCCTGCGGATGCTTTTCCGCCGACAGGACCCTTGCAATGACAAATGGCTTGAAGGCCGCCTTGTCATCGACGTCCTCGACCTCCAACCCGATCGCCGTAAGGCGCTCGCAGATCTCGTCGAGTGTGGCGTCGGTTTCCAGATGATCCTTCAGCCAGGAAAGCGTGAATTTCATGATCTCAATCCTCCCTTAAGCGCTCAGGCCGCCGAACAGCGTCGGCATGTCGAGCGGGCGGAAGCCGTAATGGGTCATCCAACGGATATCGGCGTTGAAGAAGTCGCGCAGGTCGGGCATGCCGTATTTCAGCATGGCGATGCGGTCGAGCCCCATGCCCCAGGCAAAGCCCTGATATTCGTCGGGATCGAGACCGCCATAGCGGAGCACGTTCGGGTGAACCATGCCGCAGCCGAGGATTTCCATCCAATCGGTGCCCTCGCCAAACTTGACGATCGGACCGGAGCGGTCGCACTGGATGTCGACTTCGAAGGACGGCTCGGTGAACGGGAAGAACGACGGGCGGAAGCGCATCGTCACGCTGTCGACCTCGAAGAACGCCTTGCAGAACTCCTCGAGGACCCAGCGCATATTGGCGACATTCGCCTTCTTGTCGATCACGAGGCCCTCGACCTGGTGGAACATCGGCGAATGCGTCGCATCCGAATCCTGGCGGTAGGTCTTGCCGGGGATGATGATGCGGATCGGCGGTTTTTGCGCCTCCATGGTGCGCACCTGCACCGGCGAGGTATGCGTACGCAGCACCCTGCGCTCGCCGTTCTCATCCGGATTGAAGAAGAAGGTGTCGTGCATCTCGCGGGCGGGGTGGCCCTCGGGGAAATTCAGCGCCGTGAAATTGTAGTAGTCGGTTTCGATGTCCGGGCCTTCGGCAATGGAGAAGCCCATATCGCCGAAGATCGCGGTAATCTCGTCCACGATCTGGCTGATCGGGTGAATGCGTCCGCGCTCCGCCGGAGAGGACCGGACCGGCAGGCTGATATCGACCGTCTCGGCCTTCAGACGGGCATTGACGGCCGCTTCCTTGAGCGTCGCCTTGCGGGCGGCGATCGCATCCGTCACCTCGTTCTTGAGGCTGTTGATCGCAACGCCTTTGGTCTGGCGCTCTTCGGGGGTCATCGCACCAAGCGTCTTCAGGAGCTCGGAAACAGAGCCCTTTTTGCCGAGGGCGGCGACGCGTACGGCCTCGAGCGCTGCTTCGTCATTGGCGGCAGCAATTTCCGCAAGCAGCGATGATTTGAGCTGGTCGATATCTGACATCGTCAATTCTTTCCGTCCAGGATCAGGCGGGCAATTGGAGGCTGGCGGACGCCGGCCGGGCAAAGGAGTACAGAGAAAGAAAAACCCGCGCCAGCCCAAACCAGCGCGGGTTTCCCAAAATCATTGAAGCATAAAGCCTGGGAAGCGCTGGTTACTTGACCGCGCCTTCAAACTCGTTCTTCGTACCGGCTTCCTTAAGGTATTCGAGAGCCTTCTTGGAGGCTGCGACGAGCGCGCCGAATGCTTCCGGCTCATGGATCGCCATGTCGGAGAGAACCTTACGGTCAACTTCGATGCCAGCCTTGTTCAGGCCGTCGATGAAGCGGCCGTAGGTCAGGCCGAATTCGCGGACGGCAGCGTTGATGCGCTGGATCCAGAGAGCGCGGAAGTTGCGCTTGTTAATCTTGCGGTCGCGGTAAGCGTACTGCTTGGAACGATCGACAGCGGCCTTCGCGGCGCGGATGGTGTTCTTGCGGCGGCCGTAGAAGCCCTTAGCGGCCTTCAAAACCTTCTTGTGCTTGGCGTGGGCGGTGACGCCTCTTTTTACACGTGCCATTTCATGATCTCCTTAATCTAAAGCGTTCGCGGAATAGTCTTAGAGACCGTTCGGCAGGTAGTTCTTGACGACCTTGCGGCCATCGGGTTCTGCGAGAACCATCGTGCCACGTGCGTCGCGAATGAACTTGTTGGTACGCTTGATCATGCCATGGCGCTTGCCAGCAGCGGCAGCCTTGACCTTGCCGGTCGCGGTGATCTTGAACCGCTTCTTGGCAGAGGACTTCGTCTTCATCTTGGGCATTTTGCTACTCCGTTTCTGTCCTCCCTGCGCGCTTCTTCAAAAAAGCCCTCCTGCGATGTCCGGTCATCCGGCCGTCGCAACAAGGCGCGGGAGCGTTTGTTGTTGATCCGCGGCTCCGGTGACGAAACCGGTCCGCAAGCATTCGAAACTGCCACGGCATGCCCTGCCGGTCAGTTCGGACGCGCGCTTATACCCGCAGTGCCGTGAAAGTGCAACGGGGCGGGAAAGGAATCTTCGGCCTCACTGAAACACGAAAGCCGCCCTTGCGGACGGCTTTGATGTATCGACGAGGACCGCGCTCACTTCGGCGCGAGCACCATCATCATCTGGCGGCCTTCGAGCTTCGGTTCGGCCTCGACCTTGGCAAATTCGGTCGTATCGGCCTTCACCTGCTGAAGCAGCTTCATGCCGAGTTCCTGGTGGGCCATTTCGCGGCCGCGGAACTTCAGCGTCACCTTCACCTTATCGCCGTCCTCGAAGAAGCGACCCATCGCCTTCATCTTCACCTCATAGTCATGGGTGTCGATGTTCGGACGCATCTTGATTTCTTTGACTTCGACAATCTTCTGCTTCTTGCGCGCCTCGGCGGCCTTTTTCTGGTTGGCATATTTCAGCTTGCCCAGATCAAGGATCTTGCACACAGGCGGTTCGGCGTTGGGAGAAATTTCCACGAGGTCCAGGCCGGCTTCTTCAGCCATTCTCAGGGCCTGATCGGTGGGCACCACGCCCAAATTCTGTCCTTCAGCATCAATCAACTGAACCTTAGGAATACGGATTTCCCGGTTCGAACGCGGCCCTTCCTTCACGGGCGCGTCGGTTTTAAAAGGTCTGCGAATGGTCGTACTCTCCTCGAGTTGTTTCGGATTGCTGCAGTTTCGCACTCCCGTCGGGGGGCACAAACAAGGTCTTGTTATTGCTGCAACGGAGTCATTAACACGCTTTAGCGGAAAAATCACCTGCTGTCAGCCTGTCAAGAATCTGTTTTATAGGCGCAAAGCAACAGGAGTTTCCGCATATGTCTGAAGCAAGTTCCACAACCGAGCCGCAGTTCCTGGCGGTGGGCGAAGGCGATGCTGAGCGGAAGATTGCTTTCATCATCCGGGAGGCGACGTCGAACAATCCGGGCACGACCTTCGTCTGGCTCTCCGGCTACCGGTCGGACATGAGTGGCACGAAGGCGGTCGAGCTCGATCGGCTGGCGGGCGAACTTGGACTCGCCTGCATTCGTCTCGACTATTCGGGCCACGGACTTTCCGGGGGCAAATTCACCGACGGAACGATCTCACGCTGGCTGGAAGAGGCAGTCGCCGTCATCCTGCATGCAAAGCCGGAGAGCATCATCGTCGTCGGCTCCTCGATGGGTGGTTGGATCGCCCTGCGGTTGGCGCAGGAACTCGCAAAATTGCAGAATGCGCCGAGGCTTGACGGCATGGTCCTGATTGCGCCGGCGCCTGATTTCACTTCTGAACTCATCGAGCCGCACCTCAAAAAGAAGGACCGCGCGTCGCTCGCCGAGCGAGGCTATTTCGAAGAAAAGTCCGAATACAGCCCGGAACCGAACGTCTATACCCGTGCGCTGCTCGAGGACGGCCGTGAGAACCGGGTTCTGACCGGGATCATCGAAACAGGCTGCCCCGTTCATATTCTGCAGGGAATGAAAGACGCGGACGTCCCCCACTCTCACGCTCTGAAGCTGACCGAACACCTGCCCGCCGATGATGTCGTGCTGACCTTCATTCGCGACGGCGACCACCGGCTTTCCCGGCCGCAGGATATTGAGCAGATGCTGTCCGCGGTCAAAGGCCTTATTCGTTAACCCAAAATCCCCATCAGCCGCTTCAACAAGCGCTTCGAAGTTGAATATAGGCCGCAAACTCCGGTTTGTGTGCCATTTTAACCATGTCAATGAGTCGCACGATCCTAAGGATTGACACCTCAAGCCCCCGTCCGTTAACTCTTTGTTAAGAATTAAAGGGCGATGCAAGGAATAGGGCGTGCGGATCAAGGGTTACCTGGTGGCCATGATGGCCACCTTTGCGATGTCTTCGGCCGCCTTACCGGCCCCAACCAAAAATCTCTCGATGGTCACCGGCGGCGCCACCTCGCAGCCCATCGGCCATTATGATTTCTGCCAGGTACACCGTGCTGAATGCGGCGCCGACCGCAATGCGGCGCCGATGGAAATGACTGATGCCAAGTGGGCTCTCGTCCGCTCCGTCAATTCTACCGTCAACAACACCATCACCCCGATGACCGACAAGGAAATCTACGGCAAGGACGAAGTCTGGGCCTATCCGACAACGGCGGGCGACTGTGAAGACTTCGCCCTCTTGAAGCGCCGCATCCTGATTCAGCGCGGCTTTGAGCCGGCGAACCTTCTGATGACGGTGGTGCGCAAGCCGGATGGCGAAGGTCACGCCGTGCTGACGCTGCGCACGGGCGAAGGCGACTTCCTCCTCGACAATCTCGCTTCGACTGTGAAGCCCTGGTTCGATGCGCCCTATTCCTTCGTCAAGCGCCAGTCGAGCTACAATGCCGGCCGCTGGGTAACCATCGAAAACGGCCGCGACGTTCTGGTCGGCGCTCTGCGATAGGAAATCTCGTTATTCGAATGGAAAAGGCCGGCTCGATGCCGGCCTTTTTGTTTGAGGCGTTACTCCTGGGTGTCCTGGGAAAGACTGCGCTCACCCATTGCCGATCAGGATGCCGGCAGCGAGCACCAAACCGCCGCCTACCACCACCTGGAAGGCAGCGCGCAGGAATGGCGTTTCCATATATCTGTTCTGGATGAAAGCGATCGCCCACAGTTCGAAGAAGACGATGACGGCTGCCGTGATCGTCGCGGTCCAGAATTGTGGAATGAGATAGGGCAGCGCATGACCGAGACCCCCAAGCGCGGTCATGACGCCGCAAGCGAGACCGCGCTTGATGGGCGAGCCACGGCCTGAAATCTTGCCGTCGTCATGTGCAGCCTCCGTGAAACCCATGGAAATACCCGCGCCTACCGAGGCTGAGAGGCCAACCAGGAAGGTCTGCCACGTGTCCTGCGTCGCAAAGGCGGCCGCGAAGATCGGAGCCAGTGTCGAGACGGAACCATCCATCAGCCCCGCAAGACCGGGCTGCACATAAGTGAGCACGAATTGCCGCCGCGCGGTTTCGTCTTCCGCATGCTTGACGTCCTCCGGCGTATGTTTGTCGCCGAGCATTTTGGCAATGTCTTCATGGCCTTGTTCAGCAAGCGCCAGATCGCCGAGCAACTGGCGCGTCGAGGCGTCCGAGGTCTGCTTTGCCGCCTCGACATAGAAGCGATAGGCCTGCTCCTCCATCGCTTCGGTTTCCTGCCGCATGGCTTCCAGCGACTGGTTGGCGCGCAGCCAATCCGGTTTGCGGTCATAGAAGCCGTCGACATGGTCGCGGCGAATGAGCGGAATGCGCTCGCCAAAGCGCTGCCGATGGAGCTCGATCAACGACTTGCGATGCGTGTCTTCGACCTCCGCCATGTCCTCGAAAACTTTGGCCGAAGCGGGATACGCCGCCTTCAACTGGTCGGCGTAGGCGAGATAGATGCGGGCGTCGTCCTCTTCAGATGCGATTGCGAGCGCCAGGATTTCCTGCTCCGACAATGACTTGAATGAACGTTTGGATGACCTGAAAAACCGGGGCAGCATGACGAAACTCCATTTTAGAATAATTCTAAATCTAAAGAGCGCGCTGCAAGGCGTCAAGGACACTGGCAGCTGATGTAACAGATTGCTGCGAGACGAATTGCCCCTTTGGCCTGAAGCAGCGGATGCCTATATGAGGGTCTGCCGTAAGAGGCGGCGAAGCCGGGGTTAGATATGGATCATGAACTACAGGGACGGGCGGCGCATGTCGCCGCAATCCGCGAGCGCGCGGAAGCGGACATGAAAGCCATGGGAATCGACCACGCCTTCATCGACAGGCTGGTTGAGACCTTTTACGGCCGTGTTCTTGCGCATCCTGAACTCGGTCCGGTTTTCGATGCGAGGCTCGCCGGCCGCTGGCCGGAGCATATGGCGAAGATGAAGAGTTTCTGGTCGTCGGTCGCCTTCCGCAGCGGCGCCTACGGCGGCAAGCCGGTCCAGGCGCATCTCGGCGTCGCCAACATCACACCAGGGCTCTTCCCGCAGTGGCTGGAGCTATTCGCCGCAACCCTCGACGATATTGCCCCCAATGGCGAGGCAAAGGCGTGGTTCATGGCAACGGCGGAACGCATCGCCAAAAGCCTGACGCTATCGCTGTTCTACAACCCGGCACTCGACGATCCGGCGCGCAAGCCCGTTTAAGTCAAGCTTTTTCCGCCGAGAAGGTCGCACCTGCGCTTGCCGCAACCACGAGAGCGGTGCCGAGTATCTGCAACAGCGTCATGGCCTGCGCCAGGATGAGGAAGCCCGCGAGCGCGCCGATGGCCGGTTCCAGGCTCATGAGGATGCCGAAGGAGGCCGTCGTCATCCGCCTGAGCGCGATCATTTCCAACGTGTATGGCAGGAGCGGAACCAGGATCGCCAGGCCCGCCATTTCGATAAGGCCGTAGCCATCAAGATTCGGGACCGCGCCGGCAAAACCGAAAGGAGTTGCCACGACCGCTGCGACGATCAGCGAAATCGAGAGGCCTTCCAGCCCCTTGAACGCCGCTCCGACTTTCTTCGTCAACAGGATATAGCAGGCCCAGCCTGTGCCGGCACCAAAGGCGAAGAGCACACCCGGCAGATTGCCTACCCATTCCTCTCCATCATAGGCAAGGAAGAGAACGCCCGCCGCGGCGATCACCGGCCACACAAGGCGGCGGGTCAGGCCGTAACCGAATGTCGCGAGCGAAAGCGGGCCGAGGAAATCGATCGCGACCGCAAGCCCCAACGGAATCCGCTCGATCGCGGCGAAAAAGGATATGGTCATCAGCGCCGTCGTCGTGCCGAGGACCAATGCGCCGACCCACTGCTCGCGGCTGTAGCGGAGCAGCGGCGGACGGACGACGATCGCGAGGATGACGGCCGCGAAAGCAAGCCGCAACCAGGACGCGCCGGCAGCTCCGTAAGTCGCGATCGCGCCAGAGGAGAATGCCGCGCCGAACTGAACGGACGACATCGACAGCAGGCACATCAGCGCGCCGCCGGCAACACCGCCGGACAATGCGGGTGCCGCTGCAGTCAGCGCCGCAGCACTTGCGTTCGCCACTGGTTCGCACGTCTTCTGGTCCATTTGCCCGCTCCGAAATTTGCGCCATTGATATGGTCGCAACACCAAAGCGGCAAATGCAAACTTCTGATCCGGGCATAAGCAACCTTGATGACGGAAGACGCTAAAGCGCCCGCCTGGCTTCGAGCACCTCATCCGCTTCGTCGAGGCTCATGTCAAAGACCTTCTTGCCGATTTCGAAGCTGAAGCCGTTCCGGGCGAAGGCTGAGAGCTCCTTGGCCTTTCGCTTCTCATCGAGCTCGCCGCGCCGATACGGCCCAAACGCCCGTTTACGCGCAAAGACGACGGCGGCGAACAGGTCGTCGGCATGCTCGAGTGCGGTCTCGACGATATCGCTTGCCACTCCCTTCAGGGAGAGTTTCTGGGCAATAAGCCGTTTCGACTTGCCGCCACGCACGGCCGAGCGGGTACTCACCGCCGCGTAAGCCACATCGTCAAGAGCCTGCTGATCGTAAGCGAATTTGACAGCCGAGTCGGCAAGCGCTTTCAGCTGCGCCTGGCTGATGTCTTCGAACTTCTGCTTGGCCTTTCGCGTAATCGCATCGAAAAGCTGCTTTTCGGTCATCATGCGGCGTTCGAGACGATAGATCGTCGAGTTGCGTGCCCAGGAGAGCATGCGCTGCGTCGGAACGTCCGATTGCTGGATTTCGTCTTCCACTGTGAGAGCCAGCCTTTAAGCTTCCAGCCCCATCAGCACATTGGCGACATTGAGCCCGATTTCCGGCACGCCGTAGCCACCCTCCATGCAGGTCAGAACCGGGAGACCCGCCTCGGCAATCATTGTGCCCATGCGGGTGAAGTCGTCGGAATTCAGCCTGAAGAAGGAGATCGGATCGCGCTCGAACGTATCGACGCCGAGTGACACGACGATCGCTTCGGCGCCAAATGCCTTGATGCGGGACAGCGAATCCTGCAGCGCGGCCGCCCACTCGCTCCAGAGCGTGCCGCGCGGCAGCGGATAGTTGGCGTTGCAGCCTTCCCCTTCGCCCTCACCGGTCTCGTCGGCGTAGCCCCAGAAATAGGGAAAGGCATCGGCGGGCTCGCCGTGCAGCGAAGCGAAGAAGATATCGCCGCGGCGATAGGTAATGTCCTGCGTGCCGTTGCCGTGGTGGAAATCGACATCGAGGACCGCGACCTTCCGTGCACCCAGATCCAGCAGGCGTTGTGCCGCGACGGCGGCGTTGTTGATGAAGCAATAGCCGCCGAAAAGATCGATGCCTGCATGATGGCCGGGCGGGCGGCAAAGCGAGAAGGCGAAGCGATTGCCGGCATTCAGCCAGTCGGCGCCGGTGACCGCGCACTGCATCGAGGCGACCGCTGCCTGATAGGTGCCACCCGTAATCGCCGTCTCCGCCGCATTGGCATAGTAGCCAAGCAGCGCATCGATATCGTTCGGCACGCGCAAGGTCGAACGGCGAACAGGGAAGGATGCGGGGATTGCCTCACCCTCTGCGCCCGTCGCTTTCCACATGTCCCAAGCCTTGGACAGAAAATCGAGATAACCGGAATCATGTACTTTGAGAGCCGTTTCCAGACCATGCCGCTTAGGCGCCACCACGTCCGAAAAGCCGGCCTGCTTGACCGCTTCCAAGATCCACTCCGCGCGGAAAGGACCTTCGAACGGGGTCACCAGCTGGCCGTTATGGAGCTCGGTCTTCGCATCGCGCAGCTTGTGGTCCTCGGAATAGATAACGCGCATCGCGGTGCTCCCTGATTTGCTTTGTCCGGATAAGGCGTGGCGCGTCCGGTCCTTGTCAATGGCTTAGGCAGCGACCCGCTTGTAGAACAGCGTGGTCGCGCAATAGCCGCCCTCCGGCCACATCGCATAATCCGGGATGACCCCGGCCTTCTCCCACCCGAGGCGAGGATAGATCGCCTCCGCGTCGCTGCCGGTTGCCGTGTCGAGCACGAGCAGGTGTTTGCCGTGCCGTGCGGCTTCACGTTCGATCGCCTCCATCAACAGCCGCGCCAGGCCCTTTCCGCGCGCCGAACGATGCACGAGCAGTTTCTTCAAATCGCCGCGATGCGGTTGGTTCGGCATGGAGGCAAAGCCGACCTGTACCGTTCCAACGATCTTTCCGTCGACTTCTGCCACCGCCAGCAGATTGACGCCTGCCTCGACGGCTTCGGCGACGCTTCGCCAGTAAGGCTCCGCGTCCGCCGTCTCGTAAGGCTGCATGAAGCCGACGGACGCGCCGCCTTCCACGCAGTCGGCGAGTATCTCACACAGATCGGCAATTGCCGCGCGAGCCTCTTGTGCATCGAGAATACGAATGACGGTCATGATCTGCTCCTGAAATGAATTCAGCGGGTGCTGCGGTTCAGCACGACGCAATAGCGGGCCGGCTTGCTGGTGGGATTGTGGAAGACATGCCCCTCGCCGACCGGCATGAAGAGGCAATCTCCTGGAAAGAGATGGTGGACCATTTCGCCCGTGGTCATCTCCATCTCACCCTCGAACACCCAGACATGCTGCGTCATGCCGTGGCTTGCCGCATGCGGCGGAAAGCTGACGCGGCCGCCAGCCGGAAACTCGACCTCTACGATATCGACTTCGGAGGATGTTCCGGGCGGCGAGACGGAGCGGCGAACATAACCGGTTTCCGGATCGCGCCAGACCTGCTGCTCATGGCGCCTGGCGAGCGGGGAAGCTTCCCGCTCCTCCTCGGCGAAGAAGGCCGAAAGCGACAGCCCGAGCGCCGCACAGACCCGTGCGAGCAGCGAGGCCGTCGGGCTCGCTTCCGCCCGCTCGATGCGCGATATCATCGCCCGGCTCACGCCGGAGGCGCCGGCAAGGTCATCCAGCGTCAGGCCCTTCTCGATCCTGAGCTTGCGGATGCGGATTCCGATCGCCGCTTCGAGTTCCTGTTCCATCATCAGCCCTGTTTCTACTATACCTGTTTCTACTATAATAGAAATGCATAGTCCAATGATGGAATCAAGTCCAATGTTTCCGGCTGCGGAGCCGCGATCTATCGTAAACGAAACCCTGCTTTTCCGCTTTGCGGCAGGGGAAGGCGCTGCTATATGGCGCGCATGAGCACCAATCCCACAACTCCGCTTTCGCATATCCGCAATTTCTCGATCGTGGCCCACATCGACCACGGCAAATCGACGCTTGCCGACCGCCTGATCCAATCGACCGGCGGTCTTGCCGACCGCGAAATGTCCGAGCAGGTGCTGGACAACATGGAGATCGAGCGCGAGCGCGGTATCACCATCAAGGCGCAGACCGTTCGCCTGCACTACAAGGCGCAGAACGGCGAGACCTACATCCTGAACCTCATCGACACGCCCGGCCACGTCGACTTCGCCTACGAGGTCTCGCGTTCGCTGTCGGCCTGCGAGGGTTCGCTGCTCGTCGTCGATGCGTCGCAGGGCGTCGAAGCGCAGACGCTCGCCAACGTCTATCAGGCGATCGACAACAACCATGAGCTCGTCACCGTCCTCAACAAGATCGACCTGCCGGCGGCCGAGCCCGACCGTATCAAGGAGCAGATCGAGGAGGTGATCGGCATCGATGCCTCCGAAGCGGTGCTGATCTCGGCCAAGACCGGCCTCGGCATTCCCGATGTCCTCGAGGCGATCGTCCACAAGCTGCCGGCGCCGAAGAGCCCGGGCGGCGAAAAGGCGCCGCTGAAGGCGTTGCTCGTCGACAGTTGGTATGACACTTATCTCGGCGTCATGGTTCTCGTGCGCGTTATCGACGGCGTGCTGACCAAGGGCCAGACGATCCGCATGATGGGCACGGATGCCAAGTATCAGGTGGAGCGCGTCGGCGTGCTGACGCCGAAGATGGTCAATGTCGATTCACTCGGCCCAGGCGAGATCGGCTTCATCACCGCTTCGATCAAGGAAGTGGCCGATACCCGCGTCGGCGATACGATCACCGAAGACAAGCGCCCGACGGCGCAGGCCCTGCCGGGCTTCAAGCCGGCACAGCCGGTGGTTTTCTGCGGCCTCTTCCCGGTCGACGCCGCCGATTTCGAAGATCTGCGCGCCGCCATGGGCAAGCTTCGCCTCAACGACGCCTCGTTCTCCTTCGAGATGGAATCGTCGGCGGCTCTCGGCTTCGGCTTCCGCTGCGGCTTCCTTGGGCTTCTGCACCTCGAAATCATCCAGGAGCGCCTGGAGCGCGAATTCGACCTCGACCTGATCGCCACCGCGCCCTCGGTTGTCTACCAGCTGACGATGACGGATGGCAGCGAGCGCGAGCTGCACAATCCGGCCGACATGCCTGACGTCGTCAAGATCGCCGAGATCCGGGAGCCCTGGATCAAGGCGACGATCATGACGCCGGACGATTATCTCGGCGGCATCCTCAAGCTCTGTCAGGACCGCCGCGGCATCCAGACGGAACTCACCTATGTCGGCACGCGCGCCATGGTGACCTACGAGCTGCCGCTCAACGAAGTGGTCTTCGATTTCTACGACCGGCTGAAGTCGATCTCCAAGGGCTATGCCTCCTTCGACTATCACCTCGAAGGCTATCGCGAAGGCAACCTCGTCAAGCTGTCGATCCTCGTCAACGGCGAGCCTGTCGATGCGCTCTCCATGCTCGTCCACCGCGCGTCTGCTGAAAAGCGCGGCCGCGACATGTGCGAAAGGCTGAAGGAGCTGATCCCGAAGCACATGTTCAAGATCCCGATCCAGGCAGCGATCGGCGGCAACGTCATTGCCCGCGAGACCATCTCTGCCCTGCGCAAGGACGTGACGGCCAAGTGCTACGGCGGCGACGCCACCCGCAAGCGCAAACTTCTGGACAAGCAGAAGGAAGGCAAGAAGCGCATGCGCCAGTTCGGCAAGGTGGAGATTCCGCAGGAAGCGTTCATCGCCGCGCTGAAGATGGGGGATGAGTGATCCATTGCTTCTCCAGACTATGCGCATATAATTTGCGCATAGCTGGAGCATTGTCATGTCACAGTCTGCGCGGAAGGCCGCGAATCTTTCTCTTAATGCGGAGCTGGTTTCCTCCGCTCGGGAACTCAACATCAATATTTCCCGCGCCGCTGAGGAAGGCATTGCCCGTGCGGTTAAAGCCGAGCGCGAACGCCGGTGGCGGGAAGAGAACGACGAGGCGATACGCCTCGAAAATGAGTATGTCGAGAAACACGGATTGCCGTTCGCAAAATACAGGCAATTCTGATGACGCGGTTTATGGTCTACCGGTTGCGATCCGATGACCAGTTGGCCGTCGATCTACAGAGTACGACGCTGGAAAGCTTGCCCTCTCGTGTGATGGCTCCCCTTTACCCTATTCGCGAGATGTCCTGGTCCATTTCGCGCTTGAATCCGCGGTTCTCCATTGATGACGAGCCTTATGTCCTCGCCACACAAAGGATGGCCGCGATTCCGGTCGCCGAAATAGGGGACGCGGTTCTGAGCTTGGGAAGCGAGGCCAATCAGATCAGCGCAGCGCTGGATTTCCTGTTCCTGGGCTTGTAGGCCTTACGCCTGCTGCGCCATGTACTCCTTCACCAGCCCCTCATAGGCAGCCATTTCGGGCAGGGTTTCATAGCTATACACGGCGCCCGTTTCCGCAAACGGCAGCTTCTCCCGCGTCCAGGTCTCGATAAAGGGCGTGAACCAGCTCGCATCGTCCAGCATGGTCGGGCGCAGGTTGACGAACCAATCCATGCCCTCGGGCCGCGTAAACATCCAGCTCATACAATGCGGGCAGAAATAGTGCTTCGTCAGGCCGTGCAGCCCGCCGATGACGGGTTCGCCTCGCGTCACTTCGAAGCTTTCCGCAGGGATGGCAGCGCTCAGCGAATAGGCGCTGGACGACATTCTCTGGCAGCCGGTGCAATGGCACGCCATGGTCAGCAGCGGCCTTGCGCTGATCTTCAGCCTGACCCGGCCGCAACGGCAGCCGCCCTCCCAAGGCAGGTTATCTTTGCTCATTTTTTGATGCTCCCTTTCGCAACGGAATCTAGCGGAGCAAGGGACTCTGTCAAAGCAAGGTGGATGGTTTCACCAGTCGCCGCAAATGAAAACTCCATCCCTGCTGCGAAGCAGGAATGGAGTTTCTGGGAGCACCAATTTGTTCCGCTTCGCGCTTATGCCACGTGACGCAGCGGGACGGCATAGCGGTTTGTGGCCGAAGCGGTGCGGAAGCGTTCGACCTTGTGGGCAAGATCGTCGGTTTCGCGGGCGAGCGATTGGGCAGCGGTCGTGGTCTCCTGAACCATGGCAGCATTCTGCTGCGTGACCTTGTCCATCTGGTCGGCTGCAGCGGAAACTTCGCGCAGGCTCATTGCCTGATCGCGCGCCGAGCGGGCGATTTCGCCAACGACGCCGCTCATTTCAGCAACCTGCGAGACAATTTCCTGCAGCGAGGTGCCGGAATCAGTGACCAGCTTCACGCCTTCATCCACCTGACGGCTTGACGTCGAGATCAGGTCCTTGATCTCCTTGGCGGCCTCGGCAGAACGCTGGGCAAGGCCGCGAACTTCCTGGGCGACGACGGCAAAGCCTCTACCGGCTTCGCCGGCGCGTGCCGCTTCAACGCCGGCATTCAGCGCCAGGAGGTTCGTCTGGAAGGCGATCTCGTCGATCACACCGATGATCATGCCGATCTGATTGGACGACTGCTCGATCGCGGTCATCGCCTTGACTGCGCGTGCAACGATTTCGCCGCCCTTTTCCGCATTTTCCTGTGCGGTGGTCGCGGCACCCTGGGCGCGTCCCGCACCATTTGCGGTATCGTCCACGCCGCGCGTGGCGTCCGAAAGTGCGGCAACCGTTTCCTCGAGGCTTGCGGCCTGCTGCTCGGTCCGGTGCGCCAGATCGTTGGAAGCGGCCGAAATCTGGGTCAGGCCTGAACGGATGGCGCCGATCGAGGCAACGACCGAACCGAGGATTTCCTCCATCGAGGTGACCGTCTGGTTGAACTTGTTGCGGATCGGCTCGAATTCCGGAGCGACGGCATCGTTCATGCGGATGGTCAGATCGCCCTGGGAAAGCGCATCGAAGCCCTGCTCGACCGCATGGACGAAGCTGCGCAGGTCTTCCGCCTTGGCACCGTCGATCGCGATCTGGCGTTCGCGCTGCGATTCCTGAGCCTGGCGGGCCGCCAGGGCTTCGGTTTCCAGACGCTTGTTTTCATGGGCTGCGTCCTTGAAGACCTGCACCGCGCGGGCCATTCCGCCGATCTCGTCAAGCCGGTCGGCATTGGCAAGCTCGATAGAGGTATCGCCGCCTGCAAGCTTCAGCATCAGGTCGGTCATTGCCGTGACCGGTTTGCCGATCATTCGCGTCAGCAGCAAGGCGAGCACGAGCGACGCAAGGATGAGGAAGCCGATGCCGAGTGCGAGCGTGATCTTCGTCGCGGTATTTGCAGCGGCAACTTCGGCGACGGCTTCTTCGGTCAGCTTCTTCTCGTGCTCGCGCAGATCATCAACGACCGCCTGCGCCGGATCCATATAGGTATCGGCTTCGTCCGACATGGCGAACTTAACGGCGTCATCGTGGGTCGCATCCTTGCTTGCCTTGGCAATGACGGGATCGAGAACGTTCTGGCGCCATTCGTTGACCTGGCCGACCATGTCGTCCATCTTTTTCGTGATCGCGGGATCATCTGCCGCCGTCTTCTTCACAGTCTCGATGTTTTCAAGAAGGCCGTTGTAGTGTTTCTGAATGCTGTCGACGTAATGGTCATCCTTGGTGATGAGCAGGCCGCGTACAGCGCTTTGAAGGCGTGCCAGCGACAGGCGAATGTCCGTCGTGGCACTCACGATGCGTCCATGCAATTCGCTTTGCTGCCCGACATCCTCGACGATACGAACATTCTTGTAAACGGCGGCGCCCATGCATGCGGCACCGATCACAAGAACGGCAAAGCCGAGAGTCAGCTTCTGGGCAATCTTTAGATCACTTATCCGTATCATTGAAAAAATCCCTTACCGAAACAGTATTTAAGCGCAATTGCGGCTCAACCCATTGTTGCAGGGGAGAATGAATATTGCCGGTAAAAAACCTGTTAAGCATGAAGGGCGCAATCCAGCTTGATTTTAGCTGGCTACCAGACGACTAACCCATGGGCCGCGCTCGTCTGTTGCATCAGCCATTCGGCATTCGCCTCGGCATGCCCGATGACGAGGATTGGGGTATCAGCGATTCGGATTCCGTTCGGGTGAGTAGTGCGGCCGATCGCGATTGCGCGAGATGCGGCGAGGTCTTAAATCAGTCGAACGAAAGGAAATTTCCGATGTCTGAGAAAGCCCGTGTGACGATCCTCTACTGCACCCAATGCAACTGGCTGCTGCGCGCCGGCTGGATGGCGCAGGAGCTGTTGCAGACCTTTTCTGACAGTCTCGGCGAAGTAGCGCTCATCCCGGGCACCGGCGGCAATTTCGAAATCCGCGTCAATGGCGAGCTCATCTGGGAGCGCAAGCGAGACGGCGGGTTCCCCGGCCCCAAGGAGCTCAAGCAGCGCGTGCGCGATATCATTGAACCCGGCCGCGACCTCGGCCATACCGACCGGGCCTCGCCGGAAAGCTGACGCCTAGTCAAAGGGCGAATTGCAGGTCTTGTACCAGCCCTGGTAGGTCACGAAGCGATCGGTCTTCGGATTGTACGTCCGGTACTGATTCCGGCACCATTCGACGTGCTTGCTGCGATCGGCGGTGGGGCGGATCCGCTGGACCGGCGGTGGATCACCGTAGGTAAGCCGTGGCTGGGCCTGCGCGCGTGGCTGATAATAAGTCGGCCCTCTTGCCTCCGGCGGGCGATAGTTCGGCTGGATATAGGCAGGGCGGTGCCACTGCTGGGGCCCGAAGCCGAAGCAGCCGCGGTAGTCGCAATAGGTCGATTGCACATTGATGATCGCAGGATTGCGCAACTGAAGCGGTGCGAGCGGCGGTGCGGCGCTGGCCGCAAGCGGCAGGAGACCAATGGCAAGGCCGAAGACAATCGTTCGACGGGTGGACATCGCTGATTCCTTTCTGATCCTTCCGATGTAGGACTGCGCGCGCAGCAGAGCATACACGACCGGCACAAACTTGTTCAGTTCTGTGTGATCCTGCTGGGCGGGACCGGCCCTAGCACGGGATATCTGCTGTTTTTCACAGACTGTCAGGAAAACTTCAAAATGTCAGTTGACAGCAAAGAGCCACCCCCTTACATGGCTCTCCGTCGCCCAGATGGCGGAATTGGTAGACGCGCAGGTTTCAGGTACCTGTGCCGCGAGGCGTGGAGGTTCGAGTCCTCTTCTGGGCACCATTCCCTTACGATCCTATTGAGATCGTTGAATTAGCTGTTATCGCCGATATTTTTTCGCCCGATGTGGAAGCAACGAAACTTGCAGCGGCGGGCTTGTGCTGCCGCTTAGCCACTTGCTCAGCAATTGCCTCGGACCGGCTTAGGCGTGAGCTTGGGGGTGGTTGACGTCCCAGACTGCCCACAGCGATACGGCGCCGATGAGCACGCCCATAACCACGCTGGTCCACATCGCGTTCGCATTGGCCGCAAAACCGAGCAGCCAGGGAGACACAATCAACCAGAGGCCGAGCACCAGGTTTGCCCATTCCTCCCATTCGGCAAAAACCGACAGCGCGGCGATCGTCAACGCACCGAGAGCGATAGCGACGATCCAGGCGTTCCAAGTGGGTACGGTATCAGCTGCAAAGCCGATGACCCATGGTGAGATGAACAAGCATACCGCCAGGACCAGATTAGCCCAATCCTGCTTTCTTTTTCCTTCCATCAGAGTGTTTGGCATGACAACCTCCCAGGTGACTAACCAAACCATCATCTCGCGTGCACCGCACGCAGATGAATATAAGTAATTTCTTAAAAGAAATCGTTCAAGAGCCTTGCCGAACAGTATCTTAGCCTGGTTGGCCGGACATATCAGTCTAACCTTCACCGGGTGGGCTTCTCGGAGCCACCCAGCGACGGCGGGAGGTTCTCCGGTCGAGCCCGAGAGACTGCGGCGCCTCGCGTGACAAGGTCCCCGGCGTCACGAGGCTTGTCCTACATAATGTTAGAATTTTCTCACGATAGTCGAATGTGTTCAAATCAAAGATTTGGCATGAAAGTCACCGCACCGGCTGAAAATGGCCTCTCGCGGGCACGCGCGTACCCTGGCTCACATAACCGTTGCGATCGCACACATAAACAGTCGTGGGCATGCCGCCGGACCGGAAAATCCAATCTCCGTTACGGCGGATGCCGCGCGTTTCCGTGTGGCAGACATATTGCTCCTCATCCTTCTTGTCGGGCTGAGCCTTGACGCCGGGGAGATCGGGATAGGGATAGAGCGCCTGAACGTCGGCCTTGCCTGCACTCTTCCAATCGGTTGCAAGGGAAGGCCCAGCGACCAGACTGCCGGCGATGGAAAGCGCCGCGAATAGAATCTGCAGGGATCGCATATCGGTCGCCTTTCGCTCGCCGGACGGCACCAGTGGCATTCGCGTTGAAATTTAGGAAGCGGCGTGGCAGCCATCAAGCAGCTGACAGGGCGAGCCACGGCAAAGTGATTGTTCAAGCCTCTTTCGGCTGGGGCTCTCTGCGAAAGTACCCCCGGATAACCGGATGAGCAAAGAGGCTTGCGAGGATTGCAAAGGCTGCGCCTGCCGCAAAGCCCGCAAAGAGCCCGCCGATCACGCCCGCCACCAGCAGAACCTTCTTGCCCGGACCATCAGGTTTTGCCGGCGGTTCTGCTTCTGAAATGATGCGGATGTTGTTCTGAGGAAGGTTCTGTTCCTCCGTGGTCTGGCTGGAGCGCTTCAGAACGGTCTCGTAGATCTCGCGCGCAGCCGTTGCCTTGCGCTGCAGCTCGTTGAGTTCGACTTGTTTGTCGGATGTGGTTGCCTGCAGTGCCTTTTGTATATTCAGCTCCTTGGCGATCGCATCTTCGGCTTTCTTCGCCTGGTCGTAGTCGGCACGCGCCGAAGTCACCATGCGTTGCAACTCACCCTTTATCTCGTCGGAGATGCTCTGCAGCGATGAGCGGGCTGCCTGCAATCGCGGATGGCGCGCACCCATCTGGCTCTCGAGGCTACCGACGATCGCGGCCTGGGTAGCATACTGCTGGCGAAGGCTGGCGAGCGAAGAACTCACCGTGCTACCATCCGTCTGGCTGTTGGCGACAACATCCTCGAAGCTCATGTTCGCGGCCGCATCCGCGCGGGCCTTGGCCTGGATCGACTTCTCCTGCGCTGTCAGCAAAAGCGTATTCAATGAGGCGAGGCGCTGGTCGGAGATCAGATTGCCTTCTGTCGCGGCCATATCATTATCGGCACGGAAGGTTTCGACGGCCTGTTCGGCCTCCTGCACCTTCTGGCGCAGATCATTCAGACGTCCATCGAGCGTCGCAGTGGTATTTTCGTACAGCCCCGTCGAGGCGCTGCTTTCCTCCTGGATGAACGAGGAAACGACCTGGTTGGCAAGCTTGGCGGATTTCTCCGGATCGTTTGTCACGGCCGTCAGCGACACGACATAGGTGCTGCTCTGGCGGGTAATCGTGAGCGCCTTTTGCAGGGCGGCGACGACGGCTGCGTCGTCGCTCCGACCGCCGTTGAATGCGGGATCCTGCGCGAGTTTCATGGTGTCGGCGACCCGGCGCAGCACATTGCCTGACATCAGGATCTGCACCTGACTGTCGATCAACGATGAAATCATCTCGGGCGAGATCGTCGATGATTGCGTCGTGGGATCCGCAAGGCCGATCTGGCGCGGATCGAAATAGAGGCTGGTGGTCGCCGTGAATTTCTGCGGCAGCAGCGGCAAGACTGCTCCGCCGGCCAGAGCGCCCAGCGCGGCCAGCCCGAGAACGATCAGCCGCCTGTTCCAGATCGCAAAGATGATCGAGCGGACGTCGAGTAGCGGCGATGACGGGTCGAATACCGGGGCGGCGACAGGGCGTTCCGGCTGCCGCGGTGGAGGCGGCGTCAATTCTCGGATGCGTGTCTCGGCAGCCGGCACCGCTTCCGGCTCTGGTACAGGCTTTGCAAAGTCGCTGGGCCTCAGGACAGGCGTGCGCGCGCCCGAGCTTCCCGGCGCCGCTGGCGCAGGCTCGTAGCTTCGCCAGCTCGGCAGCCGACTGACCCTGTTCCTGTCGAATTGACTCATAGACACACTCGTGACCCGCCGACGCAGACCTTGGCGGAGGTATGCCCGACTTTAGAAATCCTTAGCTAACGGAGCGTTAAGATGCGCCGACTGATATTCGCCCGAACACGTCAGATACGCCCGAAAGCGAGAACGATGAAAGCCGCCTTTTCCCCTTGGCGCCAGATGCTGACGCTCGCCGCGGCAATGCTGCCGTTGTACGCCGGCTTTGCGGAAGCAGCAGCCCCCTGCTTTCGCGGCATCAACCTTTCCGGTGCCGAATTCGGCAAGCCGGATGGCGAGATCTTCAAAGACTACGCCTATCCATCCGAAGAAACCGTCACCTACTTCGCAAGCAAGGGCATGAATATCGTTCGCCTACCATTCCTATGGGAGCGGCTTCAGCCCGAACTCGGGCAGGCGCTGAACGACGAAGAACTCCAGCGCATCAAGGATACGGTGGCGCTTCTGCGCAAACATAAGGTGACCGTCATCCTCGACCCGCATAACTATGCCGAATACAGGCAAACCCAGATCGGCACGCCGCCGGTGACGACGCTTGCATTCGCAGATTTCTGGGCGCGGCTTGCCGTCGAATTCGCCAATCAGGACGATGTCATTCTCGGGCTTATGAACGAGCCACACGATATCGCCAGCGACAAATGGCTGAGCGCTGCCAACGCTGCGATCAGGAGCATTCGGGCGGTCGGCGCCGGCAATCTCATCCTGGTGCCTGGCACCAAATGGACGGGAGCGCACTCCTGGGAATCTGATGGTCCGGGTGGGCCGAACGGCACCGTCATGCTCGGCGTCAAGGATCCGCGCAAGAACTATGCCTATGAGGTTCACCAGTATTTCGACAGCGATTCGTCAGGTACGCATGATGAATGTTCCGGCAACGACAACGCCAGAAACGCCATTGTCCGCGTGTCCGACTGGGCGCGAAAGAACGGCGCGAAGGTGTTGCTTGGCGAATTCGGCGTCTCGCAGGCGCCGGAATGCGTCGCCGGATTGAAGACGGTGCTCGATGCGATGCAGGAAAACGGCGATGTCTGGCTTGGCTGGACCTATTGGGTCGCAGGCGATTGGTGGCCGGAAAGCGAACCGCTCAATGTGCAGCCGCATGAGGGCCGGCAGCGAAAGCAGGTCGAAGCGCTGGAAGCTGCCGCAACAGCGCCTTCTCCTCCAGCGGCCGCGTGCCGGACAATCGGCAGGGAGCGCTAATGGCACGGCGCGACACAGTGACCAAGGAACCAATCGACTATGGCATCCTGGCCGTCGGTGTGCTGTCGGTTACCTATAATTGCATCCTTGCCTTCATCAACCACAACATCACGCCGCTTGCACCGTCACATGTCGCCCTTTGTGAGATTCTGCTGCTGATCTACAGCTTCGGCTACCTGTTGAAGCGGGGACTTTTCCAAGAGGACCTCGCCCCGCTCGCCTACTTGTTGGCGACAATTTTCCTCACCGTTTACGTGATGGCGGTCAACCGGGCGGGCTACATCGACCACCTTCGCAACGTGCTGATCATCTTCGCCTTCGTCATCATGGGTCGATGGACGAACGAACGAACGCTGAAGCTGGTCTTCAAGATCTGCTGCGCCGTCGTGCTGGCGGTCCTGGTCTGCGAGATCGTCTCGGTGCAGGCTTACGTGGCACTGTTTCATCCGGCAGAGTATTTCGAAAACACCCGCGGCGTGCCGCGCGCCACCTATAGCGATCTCGGGCTTTTCCGTGGTGCGCTCGGCTTTCCGTCCCGCTTCTCCTTCGGCATCATCGATCACCGGTCGTCGTCGATCTTTCTGGAACAGGTGTCGCTGGCCAACTTCTGCGGCGTGATCGTCATCTATCTCGTCAGCTTCTCCAATCGCCTGAAACCGTTCGACCGGCTGCTTTTTATCTTCACCGTCGTTTTGATCCTCGTCACCAACGATACGCGGACCATGCTTATCTTCACCGTGGTCTGCCTTGGCGGCTATTTTATCTACCCGTGGGTTCCGAAGATCTGCGATTTCCTGATGATGCCTGGGATCGTCGTCATGGGCTTCATCATTCATTCGTTCCGTCCCGATGCCCATGACGACGATTTCGTCGGCCGCATCAGCGGCACCGTCAGAAACATCATCGCCATGGACATTCCGGCGACGCTGGGCCTTGAACTCGAGAAGGCCACGACATTCGTCGACAGCGGCTATGTTTACATAACCTATGGCGCGACCATCTTCGGCCTCATTCTCTTCTGGCTCTTCGTCTCCTTTTTTCCGGCAGGAGAGACGCCGAACCAGAAGCGCCTTGCCCATTCACTGTCGCTCTTCATGTTCCTCAACCTCATGATCGGCTCGACCGCAATTTTCTCGATGAAGACGGCGGGGCTCGTCTGGCTGCTTGTCGGCTTCCTGAAGGTCGACGAGGGCGCCCGTGGAAAACGTGCCGCCACTCAGACTGCGGCAACGGTCTCGGCCTGAAACGCTGCGCGGCGGGGATATGCGACGGCGCAGGCGGGACGAAATTTTGCGCCAGTTTCCGTAAGCTCGTCCTATGCGGCGTGACCGCTTTGATCTAAGCAGGCCTGCGGCCATTGCCGCGAGAGGGAAGAGGGACATGACGAACTACGTATTGACGGTATCGTGCAAATCGACGCGCGGGATCGTGGCTGCGATTGCGAGTTATCTCGCCGGTCAGGGCTGCAACATTGTTGACAGCTCGCAATTCGACGACCTCGACACCGGCAAGTTCTTTACCCGCGTCAGCTTCATTTCCGAAGAAGGCGTCTTGCTTCCCGCGCTGAAGGAAGGTTTCCAGCCTATCGCCGAGACGTTCGGCATGGATGCGGAAATCCACGACGGAGCCAGCCGCATGAAAGTGCTGCTGATGGTCTCCCGCTTCGGCCATTGTTTGAACGACCTCCTTTACCGCTGGAAGATCGGAGCACTTCCGATCGAGATCGTTGGTGTCGTCTCAAATCACTTCGACTATCAGAAGGTCGTGGTGAACCACGACATCCCTTTCCATCACATCAGGGTCACCAAGGAGAACAAACCGCAGGCGGAAGCGCAGCTGCTCGAACTCGTCGAGCAAACCGGCACGGAACTCATCGTGCTGGCCCGCTACATGCAGGTTCTCTCCGATGCCCTGTGCCGCAAGATGTCCGGCCGGATCATCAATATTCATCACTCCTTCCTGCCGAGCTTCAAGGGCGCGAATCCCTATAAGCAGGCCTATGAGCGCGGCGTGAAACTGATCGGCGCCACCGCCCACTACGTGACGGCTGACCTCGACGAAGGTCCGATCATCGAGCAGGACACCGCGCGTATCACCCATGCGCAGAGCGCCGACGATTACGTCTCGATCGGCCGCGACGTCGAAAGCCAGGTGCTTGCCCGCGCGATCCATGCGCATATCCATCGCCGCGTCTTCCTGAACGGCAATCGGACGATCGTCTTCCCGGCCAGCCCCGGCAGCTACGCCTCCGAACGTATGGGGTGAACCTCATCCCAATGGGCAGCACCGTCGCGCTTGCCCATGACAGGCATGCGATTATCTGCTTAATGTGGAAGATCGAAGCATGCGGGGGATTCCATGACCGATGATGTGCGTGCCGATCGTATGGACCTGCCGCGCCCGGACGTGACGCCGGCGGAAGCGGAAAACATCCTGCAATCCCGCTACGGCCTCCAAGGCACAGTCTCCGAACTCGGCAGCCAGCAGGATCGCAATTTCCGGATCGATACGGGCATCGGCAGCTATGTGCTGAAGATCTGCCACATGGCCTACGACACGCTTGAGCTCGAGGCGCAGAATGCGGCAATCCGGTATCTGACCAGCAAGGAAGGAGCACCGCGCGTCCCCAGGGTCATGAGTTCTACGGATGGCCAGGAGATCATCGCCGTCACGCTTCGCGACCAGACCTACAAAGTGCGCCTGCTCGAATATCTTGAAGGCGAAGGGCTGACGAACCGCAAACACCTGCCGAAAGCCACCGTCGCGGCCCTTGGCGCGCTCAGTGCCCGGCTGGCACAGGCACTCGCCGACTTCGACCATTCGGGTCTCGACCGCAATTTGCAATGGGATCTGCGCCGGGCTGGCCCCGTCGCGGTACAGCTTCTCTCGGCAATCACCGATAGCGCTGCACGCGACCGGATTGCCAAGACCATGGTGCTTGCCGTGCGGCGCATCCAGCCGCTCGCGCCATCGCTGCGTGTCCAGCCCGTGCATCATGACGTAACCGGCGACAATGTCGTTTGCGAGAGCGATGCGAACAGGCATCCGATACCCACCGGCGTCATCGATTTCGGCGACATCATTCGTGGCTGGCTCGTCGGCGATCTTGCCGTCACCTGCGCCTCGCTGCTGCACCAAGCCGACAGCGATCCCTTTTACATCCTGCCCGCCGTGAAGGCCTATCATGAGATCTACCCCCTTTCGGACGAGGAGTTGAAGGCGCTCTGGCCGCTGATTGTGGCCCGCGCCGTCATTCTGGTCGCGAGCAGCGAGCAGCAGATTTCGATAGATCCCGAAAACGACTACGTCCGCAATAATCTCGAGCTTGAACGGCGGATCTTCGACACGGCCATGTCCGTTCCCTTCGAACTGATGGAGGCGGCCATTCTCGGGGCCGCGGGTGTCGGAACGACCTCCATCGATATGTCCGGCTGGCATGCGCTTATGCCGGAGGTCGATTCTGCGAACATCGCCGATGTCGACCTGGGGGTGCAAAGCCCGCATTTTGCGGCTGGAAACTGGCTGAACGCGGAAATGGACTGGCGGCTTCTGGCACGCTCGGCCAATGAAGCCGGCACAGCGGCGACCCGCTATGGCGAATACCGGCTTTCACGCGCCAATCTGCGGAGCGCCAAACAGCCGTCGACCTTCGCGCTGCATAACGATATCTGCCTGCCCGCAGGAAGCACCGTGGCTGCCCCCTTTGAAGGACGCATCGACTCCAAGAACCATCATCTCGTCCTGATCGGCGAGGGCATCAGTCTGCATCTCGATGGCGTGGACCTGTCGGTCGAGGACGGCGTGGAGGTGACGCAGGGACAGATCATGGGAACGGTCTCGGGCGAGCCGTCTTCGCTTGGTGGTTTGCGCGTCCAGCTGTGCACGGTGCCCGGCCTCGAACCGCCGCTCTTTGCCTCGCCATCGCAGGCAGCAGCTTGGTCCGTGCTTTGCCCCTCGCCTGCGCGCCTGCTCGGGCCAGGCGCGAATGCGCCCAAGCCCGAGACGGACGAACTCCTCGCCAGGCGCCAAGCGCATCTCGCAAAGCCTCAGAAGAATTACTACGAGAAGCCCCCCCAGATGGAGCGCGGCTGGAAGGAGCACATGTTCGATGTCGAGGCCCGCGCCTATCTCGACATGGTCAACAACGTCACCATTCTCGGCCACGGGCATCCGCGCTTTTCGGAAGCGATTGGCGAACAATGGTTGAAACTGAACACCAATTCGCGCTTCCACTACGCGGCAATCAGCGAGTTTTCAGAGCGATTGGCTGCGCTGGCGCCCGAAGGGCTGGATCGTGTCTTCCTCGTCAATAGCGGCTCTGAGGCGAACGATCTGGCGATCCGGCTTGCCTGGGCGCATACCGGCGCGCGTAACATGCTCTGCCTACTGGAGGCCTATCACGGCTGGTCGGTGGCGAGTGACGCCGTCTCCACCTCCATTGCGGACAACCCTCAAGCGCTGACCACGCGGCCCGACTGGGTGCATCCGGTCGTTTCACCGAATATCTATCGCGGCGAGTTCCGCGGACCGGACTCCGCCGGCGCCTATATCGAGGCCGTGGCGCCCGTGCTCCAAAAGATCGAAGACCGCGGCGAGGGGCTCGCAGGCTTCATCGCCGAATCGGTCTACGGGAACGCCGGCGGCATCTCCTTGCCGGACGGCTATCTGGCGGAAATCTATGCGCAGGTTCGCGCGCGCGGCGGGGTTTGCATTGCCGATGAGGTGCAGGTTGGCTACGGCAGGCTCGGCCACCACTTCTGGGGCTTCGGACAGCAAGACGTGGTGCCGGATATCATCACTATCGCCAAAGGCATGGGCAATGGCTACCCGCTCGGCGCCGTCATCACCACGCAGGCGATCGCTGACTCGCTTGAGAAGGAAGGCTATTTCTTCTCCTCTTCCGGCGGTAGTCCGGTCAGTTGCGTGGCCGGCATGACGGTGCTTGATATCGTGGCGGACGAAAAGCTGCTGGATAATGCCCGCGAAGTGGGCGACCACCTGAAGGGCCGGCTTGCGGCGCTGATCGACAAGCATCCGCTCGCAGGTGCCGTTCATGGCATGGGGCTTTATCTCGGGCTCGAATTCGTGCGCGACAGAACGACGCTGGAGCCCGCGACGCAGGAGACCGCCGCAATCTGCGAGCGTCTTCTGGAGCTCGGGGTCATCATGCAGCCGACCGGCGATCACCTGAATGTGTTGAAGATCAAGCCGCCGCTTTGCCTGACCATCGAAAGCGCCGATTTCTTCGCGGACATGCTGGATAAGGTGCTTTCCGAGGGCTGGTGAGTGCCTGCTCCAGCATTAATCAATTTGGGCCATTTTCGGGCTTTCGGTTTTTTAATCAAAAGCCCCATTGCCGGAATCAAAACCGGTTCCTATGTCTGTCCCGATGATCGGAAACGGCCCCCGCCGTCATGCAATTTGCACAAAGACTTGGTAAGGTTCTTCCGGCAGATATGATGATGGTGGAATTATTTTTTTCGGATCGTCGATATTTTGACACGTTTCGGAATATGTTTCTGACAGGCTCTCCTCTATTCTCTACCAATAAAGTAGATTATAAAGGCAGTCGTCGCTGGGTTCCGAATGGTTCGAGACCCCTCAAAAGTGCAACGCCAACACAAGGAACGAGACATGATTGATATCAATATTCTCGCCACCCTCCTTGGGCGAATTGCGCTTGGCAATGACCGTCCGGGCGCCCTCTCCCGCCCGAACTGTCGAATGTGACCTTCGTCCTCCCTTTCAACGGTACCAGACAAGTCAATTCGTCATCGCCTCGCAATCCGCGCGGCAGGAGTTCTACGCATGAAAAAGCAAGTAATCGAATATGCAGGCGTTCCCGTCGGGATCGTCATCCCGGATGAAGACCGGCTGAAGTTCATCGCCGTGAAATTTCACGTGCACGACCTCGACGAGCAGCGTTTCAGCTCGCCGGACGAGGTGAAGCTCGCGATCCACGACCTGATGACCCGGCGCCATCCGAAACCAATCCATGCCTGACGACAGGCGGAGATTTCCGCGCTGCGTCACTTTCGAGGATTTATGACCGGTCCCGCCAAGCGGGGCCGGTCTTGTTTTTTGATCCGGCTTGCGATCCTATTCGGCATCCACGAGGGACGACGCGTTTGCTCAATCTCATTACCGATATCGATGGCGTTTCGATCGGCCACGCCACGGATCTCCAACTCGGTTCCGGCGTCACCGTAATCGTCTTCGACGAACCGGCGACGGCTTCGGCGACCGTTCTCGGCGGGGCACCCGGTGGCCGGGACACTGCGTTGCTCGATCCCGCGATGACGGTCGAGAAGGTCGACGCCTTCGTTCTTTCCGGCGGCTCGGCCTTTGGATTGGATGCGGCAGGCGGCGTCCAGGCTGGCCTGAGGGAAGCAGGACGCGGTTTTCAGGTCGGTGCGGTGCGTGTGCCGATCGCACCGCAAGCGATTCTGTTCGATCTGTTGAATGGCGGCGGCAAGGATTGGGGCCTGCATTCGCCCTACCGGGACATGGGCCATGCGGCATTCGAGGCGGCGGCGAAGGGCAGATTTCCGCTCGGAACCGTGGGTGCCGGAACCGGAGCGACCACGGCAACGTTCAAGGGCGGCCTCGGCTCGGCAAGCGCAATCAGCAGCGCGGGGCATCGGATTGCGGCAATCGTCGCGGTCAATGCGCTCGGCTCGGCAACGATCGGCGACGGTCCGCACTTCTGGGCAGCGCCCTTCGAGCGCGATGACGAATTCGGCGGCCTCGGAATGCCGCCTGAGATCGACGATCGCCTGCGGCTGAAGGGCATGATGGCCCCTGCGACCACGATCGGTGCCGTCGTCACCGATGCGGTACTGTCGAAGGCAGAGGCGCATCGTCTATCGATCGGTGCACATGACGGTCTTGCCAGAGCGCTGCTTCCCGCGCACCTGCCGCTCGACGGCGATACCGTGTTTGCTGCCTCGACCGGCGCACGGCCGCTGACGGACATGCGCGCACTGATGGAGCTTTGCCATCTCGCCGGGATAGTCATGGCGCGTGCCATCGCGCGCGGCGTCTATGAAGCGACCGCGCTCCCGCACGAGGGAGCTCAAAGCGCCTGGCGGGACCGCTATCTGGACCGGCGCTGATCGCCTAAATAAAGTCCGCAATCCAAGCCGCGGAGAGAGACGATGCAGATTCGGGCCCTGATGTATTTCGACGAGCTGGTCAGGACCAATTCCATGCGCCAGGCAGCCGAGAACCTGGGCGTTGCGCCAACTGCTGTCAGCCGGCAGATCGAGAATCTCGAAGAGCATTTCGGCACAACGCTGGTCGAGCGCAGCGCCCGGGGCGTGACGCTGACGGCGGCAGGCGAGCTGCTTGCCGCACGGGCGGGGCGGACGCTCCGGGAACTCGAACATGTGCAGCAGCTGATCGAGGATCTGAAGGGACTCGAGTGCGGACGGGTGACCATCTACGCCAACGGTGCGATCGTCACCAGCCTGCTTGCGCCCGCACTCTCGGAGTTCAGCCGCAGCTATCCCAACATCCATTTCGACGTGATGATCACCAGCGCCCGCCAGGCTGTCGAGGCGGTCAATTCCGCGCGGGCGGACATGGCGCTCACCCTCTTTGCACCGCAGATGCCGGATGCAAAGGTCATCGCGCGATCGGAGATCGCTTATGACGTCATTGTCTCAACGCGGCATCCGCTCGCCGGACGCAAGGAAGTGACGCTTCGCGAACTCGCCCGTCACACGCTGGCACTGCCGGAAAAATCCTTCGGCTTCCGGCAGAACTTTGATGCCGCGGCCGAGCGTCAGGGGCTGACGATCGAGCCTGCCTTTACGGTCAGCGCGCTGGAGATGCTGAAGGAACTGGTGCTGAACGACATGGCGGCAACGCTGCTGCCGCGACTTTCCGTTCGCCGCGAGATCGAGGCCGCTTGGCTCGCCGCCATTCCGCTTGCCAGCGAAAGTTCGATCCGTACCCATGCCGAGCTTTCGATCGCCCCCGACCGGCAACTTTCCTTTGCCGCATCAAAGCTCAGCGGTTTCATCGAGGAGTTCATGCGCACAAGCCTCAGGCGCCGCTAACCCCCTTGCGTTTGGAGCCGTTTTAGTGTGTATCGATTTTCGATACACAGCGAACACAAATCGTGTTCATAACGACTGACGGAAAACCATGAGCCGCATTCTCGATTCCGCCCGCCGCATTTCCTTTCTCGCTATATCCTGTGCCACGCTGACAGCCGTGGCCGTGCCTGCACATGCAGCAAAGACCTCGCTCAATCTCGGCATGAGCGTGGAGCCGACAGGGCTCGATCCAACGATCGCTGCACCGGTGGCGATCGGCCAGGTGACCTGGCAGAATGTCTTTGAAGGGCTGGTTTCGATCGATGAGAGCGGCAAAGTTGAGCCGCAGCTAGCCAAGAGTTGGGACATTTCGCCGGACGGCCTAACCTATACATTCAAGCTTCAGACGGGCGTCAAGTTCCACGACGGCGAGGCCTTCGATTCGGCCGCAGCCAAATTCACGCTCGACCGGGCACGCGGCAAGGATTCCGTCAATCCGCAGAAGCGCTTCTTCGCCTCGATCGCCTCGATCGATACGCCGGATCCCGAGACGCTGGTGCTGCATCTCTCCCAGCTGGCGGGAAGCCTGATTTACTGGCTCGGCTGGCCAGCCTCGGTCATGGTCAGCCCGAAGTCGGCGGCGGACGACAAGACGAAGCCGGTCGGCACCGGCCCGTTCAAATTCGTCAACTGGGCAAAAGGCGACAAGGTCGAGCTTGCGAAGAACGAAGCCTATTGGAACAGCCAAGCGTCCGTGAAGCTCGACAAGGTGACCTTCCGCTTCATCGCCGACCCGCAGGCACAGGCGGCCGCGCTGAAGGCCGGCGACGTGGACGCCTTCCCGGAATTCGCGGCACCCGAGCTGATGAGCTCGTTCGAGGGCGATCCGCGGCTGGTGACGAAGATCGGCGACACCGAACTCAAGGTCGTTGCGGGCATGAACAATGCCAAGAAGCCTTTCGATGACAAGCGGGTGCGCCAGGCCCTGATGATGGCGATCGACCGTCAGACGGTGATCGATGGCGCCTGGTCCGGTCTCGGCACGGCAATCGGCAGCCACTACACGCCGAACGATCCAGGCTATGAGGACATGACCGGCGTGCTGCCCTACAATCCCGAAAAAGCCAAAGCGCTGCTTGCAGAAGCCGGCTATCCGAACGGCTTCACCTTCACGATCAAATCGCCTCAGATGGCCTATGCGCCACGCAGCGCCCAGGTGATGCAGGCAATGTTGGCCGAGATCGGCGTCACCATGAACATCGAGCCCACGGAATTTCCGGCAAAATGGGTCCAGGATGTGATGAAGGATCGCGCCTACGAGATGACGATCGTCGCGCATGCCGAGCCGATGGACATCGACATCTATTCGCGCGATCCCTACTATTTCAACTACAAGAACCCGGCTTTCGACGCGCTCATGAGGAAGGTGCAGGAGACAACCGATCCGGCCGTGCAGAACAGGGTCTACGGCGAGGCGCAGAAAGTCCTCGCCGAGGACGTGCCGGCACTCTATCTTTTCGTCATGCCGAAGCTCGGCGTGTGGGACAAAAAGCTGAAGGGCCTGTGGGAAAGCGAGCCGATCCCGTCGAACGTTCTGACGAATGTTTCCTGGGAGGAGTGAGGCTGGGGCGGGATATGCAGAAGGCGTGAATAGGTGACATGATCGCGATTCTTGGCCGTCGCCTCGCCGGGCTTTTCCTGACGCTTGCAGCCGTCTCCCTCCTGATATTCGCGATCATGGATCTTCTGCCCGGCGATCCCGCGTCGATTATGCTCGGCACCTCGGCAACGCCGGAGACGCTGGCCGCCCTTCGCCATACGCTCGGGCTCGATCAGCCCCTGCTGTTTCGCTACGGGCAATGGGTAGCCGGGGTGTTTTCCGGTGATCTCGGGCAGTCCTACACCTATGGCGTTCCAGTTACCGGGCTGATCCTCGAGCGGCTCGCGGTGACACTGCCGCTGGCTGTGCTCGCGATCCTTCTTTCCATCGTCGTCGCCGTGCCACTCGGCACTCTGGCGGCTGCACGGCGAAACGGCATTGCCGACATCGTCGCGACACTCTTTTCGCAGATCAGCATTGCCGTGCCGGCCTTCTGGGTGGCGCTACTGCTCATCATCCTGTTTTCCACCACGCTTCGCCTCATGCCGGCCGGCGGGTTTCCCGGCTGGAGTGCCGGCTTCTGGCCGGCGCTGCACGCACTGCTGATGCCTGCCGTGGCCTTGGCGCTGCCGCAGGCTGGCGTGCTGACGCTCGTCACCCGCTCAGCCGTCCTGGAAACCTTGCATGAGGATTTCACGCGGACAGCGCGCGCGAAGGGGCTTTCGGCGCGCGCGGTCTTGTGGCGGCACGCGGTACCGAACGCGCTGGTACCGATCCTGACTATCCTGGGATTGCAGTTTACATTCCTCGTGGCGGGCGCGGTGCTGGTCGAGAATGTCTTCAACCTGCCGGGCCTCGGGCGACTTGCCTTTCAAGCGCTGTCGCAGCGCGACATCATGGTCATGCAGGACGTCGTGCTGTTCTTTGCCGCGCTTGTCATGCTCATGAATTTCCTGGTCGATATGTCCTATCTC
>NZ_JBNDHS010000054.1:0-43112 GCF_056755095.1 Rhizobium sp. SVR5-9E
ACGCAAGCAACTCTTCTTAATCCGGCGCTCTCAAGCCTGCCAGGTGGCTGAACTCGGATACGACCCGATCATAGACCGCTCGTTTGAAAGGTACGATCAAGCCGGGTAGGTCGTGCATGGGCCTCCACTCCCAGGCATCGAATTCCGGCTCATGACCGCCTGGCGGCGGATTGATGGCGATCTCGCTTTCGTCGCCTTCAAACCGGAAAGCGAACCAACGTTGCGTCTGGCCACGATACTTTCCCTTGAGGCCAATGCCGATTAGCTGCGGCGGCAGATCATAATTGATCCAGTCCTTGGCCTCTGCCAACAATGTCACGGTTTTGATGCCGGTTTCCTCGTGGAGCTCCCGGTAAGCGGCCTCCAGGGGATCCTCGCCCTTGTCGATACCCCCTTGCGGCATCTGCCAGAGGTGCGGTGAACCATCGTACTCGGCATTGCCGTCCGGAATACGCCGGCCAGCCCAGACAAGACCGTCGCGGTTAAGGATCATGACACCGACGCAGGGACGGTAGGGCAGGTCTTCGGCTTTGACTGTCGCCTGGTTCACGGGGCATGCTCCTCAGGGGTTTTTCGGATCGGTGGCGAGGGCCGCGACGCCGACGATCTCGATGCCGCGCATGCCTGCCTCTTCGCTCCATTTGGCGATAGCGTCAATACTCTCGTCGAAGGCCGAGGCGACACCGATAGCTTGACCGTTCCGCTTGGCGATGCGCTCGAGCTCGTCGAGTTTCTGCAGGATCGCGTTGGTATCGACCTGTCCGTCGAGTTGCAGATCCGCGAACGCATAGGGAAGCTCAGTGCCTTTCGCGACAGCCTCCGTCTTTGACTGCGCGGATGACCCGTCGTCGAGAAACAGCAAGCCGCGCTTGGCGATATCGCGCATCACCGGTTCAAGCGCGTCCGGATTGGAGAGAAAGCGTCCCCCCAGGTAATTCATGATGCCCGTGTAATTGGTGATTTCGCCCATCGCGCGGTGCAGGCTCTCGATGTTCTTTCCGGGCGACTTCGAGGTCAGCAGCGTCTCCGCACCAGGGTCATTAGCTGGGTAATCGAATGGCTCCATTGGAATTTGCATCATGATCTCATGGCCGCTGCGACGCCCCTCCTGCATCCAGCGCTGCAGGCTGTTCCCGCTTGCGGCGAATGCGAGGGTGATCTCTTCGGGAAGTTCCTTGATGGCGCGTTGCGTGCCCGTCTGGCTGAGGCCGAGACCGCTGACGACAATTGCAACCCGGGTGCCGCGAGCGCCGGACCACGGCCGCGCATATTGATCCATCGGGCGGCGACCATCCGGTCCCACAATCGGCAGCCGACCGAAGGAGCTGTCTTCCAGCAGGCTTTCGTTCGGCATCGCCGCCATCCGCGGATCCTGGCCGATCTGCGTTGCGTCCACCAGCACCGGACCGCTGCCGTCGCGTGGTCGCGGACTGTACTTTGTCACGACGGAACCATCACCCGTCGTCATCTTTTCGACGTTGGCGCCGGAGCGAGGGTCTGAGCGAGGCATATCGCTTCCCGTCTGGCTTTGCGTGGAGGCTTTTGGGATCGTGTCCGTCGGCGGGGAGGCAGCCACATCCGTCGCAGGTGGCTTCGCCTGTTGAAGGCCGTCGTCGCGGAACGCTGAGTAAAGTGAAAATCCGCCGATCGCGATCAGGCAGAGGCTGGCGACGACGCGGCCGATCCGCAGTACGCCTGGCCGCCTGGGGCCAGCCTTGCGGTTTTGGCCCAATGGTGCATGCAAATCCGTTCCCAATTTCCTCGTCCGCCCCAAAACCGGGAAACAGCAGAAAGCCATCAGGCGGGATCGATACTCCCGCCTGATGGCATAGCAAAACTACTTGGCAGATACGGCCTTAGCCGGATTCGGCGGGAAGGACGGGTCTGTCTTGACGCCGCGAAGCAGGTCGAGCGCATAGTTGAGCTGGATGTCATCCTTCGGATCCGGCGGCACGTAGGCAACGGAGCCCGAGCCTTCATCAGTCTCGCTCTGACCCTTGATGTGGCCGCGGAGGCTGGATTCGCCTTCAGTCACCATCTTGCCCTTCAGATCGTCCGGCAGGGGTTCTTCGACCTTGATGTCCGGCGTAATGCCCGTGCCCTGGATCGAGCGGCCCGACGGGGTGTAGTAGAGCGCCGTCGTCAGGCGGAGCGCACCGTTCTCGCCGAGAGGAATGATCGTCTGGACGGAGCCCTTGCCGAAGGACCGCGTACCGAGAACGGTCGCACGGCGAAGATCCTGCAGAGCGCCGGCGACGATTTCCGAAGCCGAAGCCGAGCCGCCATTGACAAGAACGATCACCGGCTTGCCATCCGTCAGATCGCCGGGGCCGGCATTAAAGCGGCGGGTTTCGTCGGGGTTGCGGCCGCGGGTCGAGACCACTTCTCCCCGCTCAAGGAGAGCATCAGAAACCTTGATTGCCTGGTCGAGCAGACCGCCTGGATTGAGACGCAGGTCAAGAACATAGCCCTTGAGCTTGTCGGCCGGAACGGTCTCCTTGATCTTGGTGATCGCCTTTTCAAGGTCCGGATAGGTCTTTTCAGTGAAGGAGATAACCCGGAGATAACCAACGTCGCCTTCGACACGTGACTTTACGGCCTGGACGGCAACGATGTCGCGAACGATCGTCAGCTCGATCGGCTTGTCTGCACCCTTGCGGATGAGCGTGAGTTTGATCGGCGTGTTGACCGGGCCGCGCATCTTTTCGACGGCGTCTTCGAGCTTCAACCCGCGCACCGACTGGCCGTCGATTTCCGAGATATAGTCTCCGGCAAGAACGCCAGCCTTGGCGGCGGGGGTATCGTCGATCGGGGTGATGACCTTGACGAGTTCGTCTTCCATCGTCACTTCGATGCCGAGACCGCCGAATTCACCCTTCGTCTGGGTGCTCATGTCTTCGGCATCTTTGGCGTTCATGTAGCTTGAATGCGGATCGAGGGATGAGAGCATCCCATTGATGGCATTTTCGATCAGCTTGTCTTCTGCAGGCGGCGTAACGTACTGGGCCCGCACGCGCTCAAAAACGTCACCAAACACCGACAGTTCCTTGTAGGTGGATGCTCCGGCCGCCTCGGCCGGCACTCCCGCGGCATAGATGACACTCATACCGGTCGCGCCCATCAATGCGCCGACCAAAACAAGAGAAGCCCTACGAATCATTGCGTGCCTTTCCAGTATCTCTGGCGGTCCACCAAGGCCGGGAATCGACCGGTTTTCCGTCTTTTCGAAATTCAATGTAAAGCGTCGGCCTGTTGGTTTCCAGCGCCAATGCTGTTGCGCTCGCGACTCTTTTCGCACCCATCACGGCCAATGGCTCACCGGCGAAAACAAATTTCCCCTGGCGGGTGCTGATCATGTCCATTCCGGAAATCACCAAGTGGTATCCATCGCCCGCCTCGAGGATGATCATCTGGCCGTAGCTGCGGAACGAGCCGGCGAAAACCACTAGTCCGTCCGCCGGCGCAGTCACCACCGTGTCCGGGTTGGTGGCCAGTGTCATTCCCATGGCCTCGTGTCCGGTGCCATCGGCATCGCCGAATTGGCGCAGAATCTCGCCCGCCACGGGCAACTCCAACTTCGCCTTCAACTCTCCGAACGGATATGCGGGCGCAATACGGTTTTTATCGGGCACACCATTCTCGGCAAGCGCCTTGGCCTGCGCCCGCTGCTCCTCGGTGAGGAGCCTCCGGTTCTCCTCTTCCCGGCGGGCCGCCTCGGCGGCCTCACGGACGGAGGAAATCTGCGATTCCATCGAGGCCACAAGGCTCTCCAGCGTCGTCGCCTTGCCCGCCAGTTCCTCCGAACGTTTCTTTTCGGCTTCAAGATCTGCGGCATTGCTGCGATTGAGCTTGTCGTTTTCGGCAAGCAGCATGTCCATGCGCCGCTCTTCCTCGATGTTGTTCGTCATCGTGGCGGCAAGATTTGCCTTTTCCGTGGTGGTCGCGGCCTGCAGGGCCGCGAGGTTCGCCAAATCGCCGGCAAGCTTGTCGGTCTCCTTGCGCATACCTGGCACGACGGCGCCGAGCAAAATGGCACTGCGAACGGAGGCAAGCGCATCGTCCGGCGTTACGAGGAGGGCTGGGGGCGGATTGCGGCCCATTCGCTGAAGGGCGGCGAGCACTTCGGCGAGCAGGCCGCGGCGCTCATGTAACGAGCGGTGGATGGCATCTTCCTTGACACCAAGATCGGCGAGCTTCTTTTCGCTTTCCAGCATCTGCCTTTCAAGCGTCTTGCGCCGGGCAGCGGAATCGATCAACGCCTGGCGGCTATTCGTGCTGCTCTTGTCTAGATCGGCAATGCTTTTTTGCAGCGCGATGACTTTATCGGATGAAAGACTGATCGTTTTCGACAGCGCTTCGAGCTCTGCGCGGGTTTCGTCCCGCTTCCTTGCGAGCTCTGCGGCCGGATCGGGCGGAACCTCATCCGGGGCGGTAGCCACGTCGGTTGCCGCATTGGGAGTAGCGGGCTCCTGAGAACTTTCGGCCGCTGGCGTCTGGACCGGCGCGTCCTGAGCAAATGCACCGGCTCCGCCGAGATCGGACTGAGCGAAAATTGCCGTCGCGCCGAGGCCGGCCGCCAGTACGGGCAGGATCAGTCTCTTTCGCTTAGGGGCAGTTCTCGTCATGCGCGTTCAGGGTAACTCTCAAATCGCGCGGAGACTAAGCCGATTTGGCATCATTTGCCAGAACGATTGGCAAAGAGAGCCGCGCTTGGCAAGACACGGCTTCGTGACCGTCAGGCGCGATGATAGGGATGACCGGCAAGGATGGTCACGGCCCGGTAAAGCTGTTCCGCGACGAGTATTCTAACGAGCTGATGCGGCCAGGTCATCTTGCCGACGCAGAGAATAAGGTCGGCTCGGTCGTAAAGCGCGGGATCAAGGCCGTCGGCGCCACCGATTGCAATCATCAGGTCGCGCTTGCCTTGATCGCGGTAGGTACCCAGCAGATTTGCAAAAGCTTCGCTATCCAGTGCCTTGCCGCGCTCGTCGAGGAGAATAAGGATGCTGCCCTCGCCAAGCGTCTTTTGAAGCATGGCCGCCTCTTCGCGCTTGCGCGTTTCCGCATTCGAGGCGCGGCTTTCAGCGACTTCTGCGACGCGGGAAAATTCCAGGCCGACTCCAGGACCAGCCTTGGCAAAACGTTCGAAATAACGGGCCGCAAGATCTTTCTCGGGGCCGGACTTCAGCCGTCCCACCGCAAAAAGACCCACACGCATTCATCCGCTCCCGTCACGCCTCAAAGGGCACAATACCAAGATGTGCCGGTCCTCATGTTGCCGGCTATTCTGTGCCTCGTTTCAGGCGCCGGATAAACGGTCCGGACGGCCTGTCAGTGCCGCGTTTCTTCCATATCCGGAGCTGCCCACATCTTTTCGATGTTATAGAACTCGCGGATTTCAGGGCGGAAAACGTGCACAATAATATCGCCGGTGTCGATCAAAATCCAATCGCCACCTTCCTGACCTTCGACACGGGCTGTTCCGAAGCCTTCGTCCTTCAGGTCGGTGAGGAGGTGATCCGAGATCGCCAGGACATGGCGGTTCGATCGGCCGGAGACGACGACCATGTAGTCGCCCAGCGCAGATTTCCCAGCAATGTCGATGGTAACGATATCTTCTGCTTTAGAGTCCTCAAGGCTCGTGAGGACGGCTTGCAGGGCGCGGGCGGCGGCATCGGCGCCACTTTCCGGGCTCTTCGGGACAACGGCGAGCGCTCTTCCCTTGGCTTGTACTGTTGTCAGTGCTTTTCCTTTCTTGGAATAACAGAACATGCACATCACTGATTTGGACGAACCAAATCATGAGTTAAGATAGGCATCAAACCATTAATCTTTCAAGACACGCGCTCCGTTTCATTCAGCGAAGCTTAAGTTCGCCCAAAAAATTTGTCTCACCACGATGGAGGAGGGGTTGTGTACAGCGCGGTCGGCCAAGCGTAAAGTATTGGCGATTTTCGGGAATTGTAGAACTGCATGGACACTACCGCCAAACATCAAATCGTTCCCATCCTCCGCATCAGCTTTCCGCAGGAAGATCGGCTGGGCCGCGGCAAGATGGAGCTTCTGGAGCATATCCGCGAAACGGGCTCGATTTCGGCGGCGGGCAGGGCGATGGATATGTCCTACCGTCGCGCCTGGATTCTGGTCAGCGACATGAACCGAATGTTCAGCGAACCGGTGGTCGAATCCCAACGCGGCGGACAAAAGGGCGGCGGTGCGGCCCTGACGCCCTTTGGCGAGGAACTGCTCTCACGTTTCCGGCGCATGGAAGCGACAGTGCGGGCTAGCCTGGCGAGCGATCTCGCCTGGCTCGAAAGCAACCGCCGATCGGTCGACGCGCCGAGCAACAATCAAGGCTGAAGCGCGACTGATTTGACGACGGCAAAGACTGGCTTGCCGGATGCAAGGTCAAGCCTCTCGGCGGATAGCGCCGTGATCCGCGACAGGATGATATCGCCGCCGCAATCGATCTCGACTTCGACCGTTCCGTCGTCCTCCGGCGACATCTTCCGTACGCTTCCCTCTATGATATTCAGGGCGCTCAAACCCTCAGGCCTCGTGGTCGCCAGCATGACCTCACGGGAAGGGATGTGCACGCGGACGCGTTTGCCCTGCGACACGCCAGCGGCAGGAACATAAAGGCGCGATGTCTTTAATACGAGCGTTGCAAGGCGATGCTTTTCATCAAGCTTTTCGACAATGCCTTCGAGAAGGGCACCTGCGTCGCGCGGGTCTTCTGCCGCCGAAGGCCGGCTCATCACGTCCGTCGCATTGCCTGCGGTCTCGACCCTGCCGTCGCGCATCACCACGACCTGGTTTGCAAGGCGGGCCACCTCGGCGATCGAGTGGCTCACATAGACGATCGGGATCTCGGTCTCGTCCCTCAGGCGTTCGAGATAGGGCAGGATCTCCGCCTTGCGAATTTCGTCGAGTGCCGCCAGCGGTTCGTCCATCAGCAACAGGCGAGGGGAGGAAAGCAGCGCGCGGCCGATCGCGACACGCTGCTTTTCGCCACCTGAGAGCGTGGAAGGGCGCCGGTCAAGAAGGCTTTCGATGCCGAGCAGATCGACGATGCGATCAAAGCTGCCGGCGCCTGGAGCCTTCGCCGCGAACCAGCTTCCGTAGGAAAGATTGTTTCGAACGTTCAGGTGTGGAAAGAGCCGCCCGTCCTGGAAAACATAGCCGAACCTGCGGCGATGGCGGGGGACAAAGATGCCTTTCGCGGTGTCGGTCAACGGCTCGCCGTCCAAAACGACAAGGCCCTCATCCGGCCGAACAAGACCGGCGATGATGCGGATCATCGAGGTCTTGCCAGAGCCGGATCGGCCGAAAAGCGCGGTCACGCCGGCTTTCGAGGTGAAGGCTGCATCAAGGGTGAAGGCGCCGAATCGGTGTTTGGTTTCGATCGTCAGCGTCATTCCGGATCGACCCTCCGGCCTGCGAGATGAGCCATGAACTCCGAGGCCAGCAGCGCGGCCATGGAGACGACGATCGCAACGACGGTGAGACGCATGGCGCCAGCGTCGCCGCCGGGAATCTGCGTAAACGTATAAATCGCCGTAGACAGCGTCTGCGTCTCACCTGGGATGTTCGAGACAAAGGTGATGGTCGCGCCGAATTCACCCATAGCCTTGGCGAAGGACAGGATCATCCCGACGATGATCCCGGGCAGCGTCAGCGGCAGGGTGACCGTGAGGAACACCCAGAGCGGGCTTGCTCCCAGCGTTCCCGCCGCTTCCTCCACCTTGCGGTCAATCGCCTCGATCGAAAGCCGGATGCTTCGCACCATCAGCGGGAACCCCATGACGGCGCAGGCAAGCGCCGCACCGGTCCAGCGGAAGGAAAAGACGATCCCGAAGTATTGATCCAGCAGGCTGCCGATTGGTCCGCGCCGACCGAAAAGGATCAACAGAATGAAACCAGTAACGACGGGCGGAAGGATGAGGGGCAGATGGATCACGCCATTGAGGACAGATTTGCCATAGAAGCGGCCGCGCGCCAGCAGGAGTGCGACGAGGATGCCGAAGGGTAGGCTCGCCAGCATGGCAACAACCGACACGCGCAGGCTGAGAAACACTGCGGTCCATTCTTCATCGCTGAGGCCGAGCAGGTCCAAGCAGTGTCTCCAAAGAAAGAAGGCTTGCCGAAGCAAGCCTTGACGCTATGTCGGGGCGCCCGAAACCGCAATCACTTCAGAACAGTAAAGCCCTGCTGGGTGAAGAACGGAGCTGCTTTGTCCGACTTCAGGAAGTCGAGATAGGCAGATGCATCCGGGTTCGTGCTCTCGGCAAGCAGCGCGATCGGATAGATGATCGGCGGATGGGAATCGGCGGGGAAGATGCCGACAATCGCCACACCTTTATCGGCGGCCGCATCCGTTTGATAGACGATGCCGTAAGGGGCTTCGCCGCGAGAAACGAGCGCCAGCGCTGCGCGAACGCTCTCGGCATAGGCTGCCTTCGGTTCGACCGACTTCCAGATGCCGAGCTTGTCGAGCGCCGTCTGGCCATACTTGCCGGCCGGGACAGATTTGGGTTCGCCCATGGCAAGCCTGCCGTCGCCGATCAGACCTGAGAGATCGAAGCCCTGCTTGATGTCGACCGGCTTGGCATTGTCCTTGGCTGCGACAAGAACGAGGCGGTTGCCCAGGAGATTGGAACGGGTGTCTTCCTTGATGAGCTTCTTTCCGGCGACGTAGTCCATCCAATTCAGGTCGGCGGAGATGAAGACGTCGGCCGGCGCAGCATTTTCGATCTGCTTGGCAAGCGCCCCGCTGGCGGCATAGGAGGCGACGGCTTCCTTGCCGCTTTTCTTTGCCCAAGCCGCGTTCGCGGCGTCGAGCGCATCCTTGAGGCTCGCTGCCGCGAAGACGGTCACTTTGTCGGCGGCGCTCGCGGAGTCCGGCGCGAGGCCAGCGGCGGCGATCCAGACTGCAGAAATGATGCCGATCGAGCTTTTTATCCATTGGCGAAAAGTAGGCATGTTTGGGAACCTCCAGGTCGAAATATCCGTAGGAATATATCGATATCGCCGGGATGGCTAGAGGGATAGTTGGCGAATGTATAGCGAGTTTTCTATAAATTATACTGTGTGAATATCGGCAATTTTGTACAACATTGCCGGGATATTCGCGCGTAAATTGAGAAAATAACGGTAAATTTAAAGTAAAATCCGTGATCAAATGGCTTGAATTTGCCAAAAATAGTTTATCTACTCTGCGCCTCTTTGGCCGCCCGGCAAACTGAATGGTAAGAAACGAGGATCAACGATTTCATGAATTCGGCGACGCGGAAATTCATCTTTCATGACTTGCAAACGGTCGAAGGATACATCGATCCGCCAGACGCACTCGTGTTTCTTTCGTTGTTGCAAGGCCAACAGGCCAGGGCACTTGGCGGGGGAATTGCCGAAATCGGCGTCTTTTATGGGCGCTCCTACTACCTCTTCAGGAAGATCTGCGGCCCTGACGCAAAACTACTTGCAATCGACCTGTTCGACATCGGCAAGACCAGTGACGGCGTGTCACCCCAATACAGCCGGTTTCTGGAGAATGGCCGGCGGTTGGGGCTCGAGGTCGACGAGAACCTGATTGTCAAAGGCGATAGCACTAAGCTGACCGCGAGTGAGATCAGGGAGAAGATTGGCGAAGTACGCTTCTTCAGTATCGACGGCGGACATATGTTGCAGCATCTCGCGGCCGACAGCCGGCTCGCGATGGATTCGCTGGCGAAGCATGGGGTCATCGCATTCGACGATACGTTCAACCCCGCCTGGCCCGAAGTGACGGTTGGCGTCGCAGACTTTCTGCGAGAGCGAGGATCCGAGTTCTCCGCCTTCTGCATGACGAAATACAAAACATACGTCTGCCGGCGGGAATTCCATGAGTTTTACTATGGCATGATCGCCGACGCGCCGGACCTGACGGCTTTCGACCATGTTGAGACGGAATTTCTCGGCTCTAGGGTTGCAAGGCTGCACAACCCGATCAGCAGACGCATGGTCTACGAGTTGATGGTTCGCTCGGGCATGAGCGCATTTTCCGAGCGCGTTTATCGCTGAGCCCTAGCCTATGCCGCAAAAAGCGGCACAGGATCAATGCAAATAGGGAAGAGCCTTGCGGTTCCTGCATTGCTGCAATGCAATATACAGGCTTCCAGTCTCGCGAGATCATGATAAAACATACTTATCGAAACGGCGATCTCCTCCTCCCAAAGCCGTTAGATAGAGATCGGCAACACTCCTCCTCCCAGTTGTCGATCAAGTTTATAAGCCCGACGGATCTCCTCCCCCGTCGGGCTTTTCATTTGCGCCTTACTCAGCGACTTTGCGAAGGGCGGTCGAACTCAGTGTTGAGCGCGGCCCGTGGATGAAAGTCCAGGCGGGTGCCGGCTTCTTCCACAGTGCACGGGCATCATCCTCGTCGATACGCGCGAAAGCGAAGGTCTTCGCCAATTTCGAGGAGAGATAGGAAAGCGTCGAGCCAGGCCGATCGATGACGGCGATCGGGAAGGTGCGCGCGATGTCCTGCCACTTTTGCCATTTGTGGAAGCTCTGCAGACTGTCGGCGCCCATGATCCAGATGAAATGGACGTGCGGATTGCGGGCCTTTACCTTGGCGAGCGTATTGGCCGTGTAGCTGACGCCCAGCGACTGTTCGAACGCGGTCACCTTGATATGCGGGTCGGTTGCGATCGCTTCGCTGAGCGTGATCCGCTCGGAAAGCGGCGCAAGATGGTTGCGATTCTTCAGTGGGTTGCCGGGTGTTACCATCCACCAGAGCTGGTCGAGGCCGAGGCGCCTTATGGCAATCTCGGCGACCAGCGCATGCCCCTCGTGCGGCGGATTGAAGGATCCGCCGAAAAGACCGACAACCATGCCGCGCTCGACATGCGGCATGCGAAGATACCGTCGGTCCATACCGTCAGTCGTCACGTCAGGGTCGCGTTTGTCCGGTGCCATGTACACGGTACTTGAATGAGGTGAGCTGTTCGACGCCGACTGGACCGCGGGCGTGCATCTTGCCCGTTGCGATACCGATTTCCGCTCCCATGCCAAATTCCCCGCCATCGGCAAATTGCGTCGAGGCGTTGTGCAGCAGGATGGCAGAATCGATCTCGGTGAAGAAACGCTCGACGACGGCCGGATCTTCCGCAATCACCGCTTCCGTATGGTTCGACGAATATTTCTGGATGTGGTCGATGGCACCGGAAATGCCGTCCACGACGGCAACGGAAATGACCGCATCGAGGTATTCCGTCGACCAGTCCTCTTCCGTGGCCGGCTTCATGCCGGGGGCGACTTTCAGCACGGTCGCGGAAGCGCGGATTTCACAGCCGGCATCGGCCAGTCCTTCAAGAAGGGGCGTCAGATGAGTGCCGATTGCCGCGCCGTCGACAAGCAGGCTTTCAACGGCACCGCAGATACCCGTGCGGCGCATCTTGGCGTTGACGACGATCGCTTTTGCCATTTCGATGTCGGCCGAGGCATCGACATAGATGTGGCAGAGGCCTTCGAGATGGGCGAAAACCGGAACGCGGGCCTCGTTCTGAACCCGAGCGACGAGGCTCTTGCCGCCGCGCGGCACGATGACGTCGATTGCTCCCTCAAGGCCCCGCAGCATGGCGCCGACGGCCGCGCGATCCGAAACCGGAACGAGCTGGATGGCATGTTCGGGAAGGCCTGCAGTTCTCAGCCCCTCAACCAGGCAGTCGTGGATCGCCTGCGATGAACGGCGAGAATCCGAGCCGCAACGCAGGATGACGGCATTGCCGGCTTTCAGGCAAAGCGCACCGGCATCCGCCGTCACATTCGGCCGGCTCTCAAAGATCACTCCGATGACGCCAAGCGGCGTGCGAACGCGTTCAATCCTCAACCCGTTGGGCCGCTCCCAAGCACTGATGACCTCTCCGATGGGATCCTTCAACGCGGCGATCGCTCGAATGCCGTCGGCCATCTCGGCGATGCGCTTGTCATCGAGCGTCAGACGGTCGACGAAGGAGGCAAGCATGTCGGAGCCCGCGACGTCCTGCAGATCCTTGGCGTTTTCGGCAAGGATATGAGCCTTGCGGGCAATGATCGCATCGGCCATGGCGATCAGCGCCTTGTCCTTAGCTTCGGTGGACGCAAAGCCCAACGGTCGTGCCGCAGCCTTGGCCTTGCGGCCGATGTCATTCATCAGCGCGTCAATGTCAGGGCTTTGCACAACGGTATCAAGCATAGCTCGCGTCCTTCTTCTGCCTTTCCGATTTCGGATTTACCTGTGATGTCATGACCATATCGTCGCGATGGATCATCGCGGCACGGCCTGCATAACCGAGGATCGCCTCGATTTCCGCCGATTTGCGGCCAACGATCTGGCGGGCTTCGTCCGCGTCGTAACCGGCAAGGCCGCGGGCGATCTCGCGGCCGGAGGGGCCAATGATGGCTACCGTGTCGCCGCGGCTAAAAACGCCAATTACCTTGCGGACGCCAGCCGGAAGCAGACTCTTGCCTGCGCCCAGCGCCGTTACTGCACCATCGTCGATGTGCAGTTCACCAGCCGGCTGCAGCTGGCCCGCAATCCAGGTCTTGCGCGCGGTAACGGGCGTACCGGACGGCGCGAACCACGAGGAGCGCGCACCATTCGCCATAGCCGAGAGCGGGCTATCCGTCTTGCCGGAAGCGATGATCATCGCGCAGCCGGAAGCCGTCGCGATCTTGCCGGCGTCGATCTTGGTGCGCATGCCTCCGCGTGACAGCTCGGAGGCGGCTCCGCCTGCCATGGCCTCGATTTCGGGCGTGATCTCGGCGATTGTCTCCAGGAATCTGGCATCGGGATCGAGATGTGGAGGAGCGGTGTAGAGGCCGTCGATATCCGACAGCAGGATCAGCAGATCAGCACCCGTCATCGTCGCGACACGGGCTGCGAGGCGATCATTGTCGCCGTAGCGGATTTCGCTGGTCGCGACCGTGTCGTTCTCATTGATGATCGGCACGGCGCCGATCTTCAGCAGCTGGTTGATCGTCGCGCGCGCATTGAGATAGCGGCGGCGTTCTTCCGTGTCTCCAAGCGTAAGCAGAATCTGCCCTGCAACGATCTCGTCGCGCGACAGGCTTTCCGACCAGGCGCGAGCGAGAGAAATCTGTCCGACGGCCGCAGCCGCCTGGCTCTCCTCGAGTTTCAGTGCCCCGGAGGGTAGATCGAGAACCGAGCGGCCGAGCGCAATGGCGCCGGAGGAGACGACGAGGACATCGGCACCTTTCGCCTTCAGTGCGGCGATATCGGCGCACATGGCATCCAGCCACGCCTTCCTGAGGCCGGTCTTGCGGTCAACCAGGAGCGCTGAGCCGATTTTGATGACGATGCGGCGATATCGATCGAGCGGCTTACGTGTCGTCATCCGTCCGTTCCTCGTCAGCCGACGCCATGTCGCGGTGCCGCAGCTTCGGCGCCTTGGCGGGCTTTTCGCCGCCCGCGTTTGCTTCAACGATGATGTCGCGCAGCGCTCGCAGAACCTCAGTCATGCCCTGGCCGGTCGCGGCAGAAATCTGGAACGGCGTCTTGCCGCAAGCCTTGGCAAGCTCCTTGGTCTTCTTCTTCAGCGTTGCGTCGTCGAGCACGTCGATTTGCGAGAGCGCTACGATTTCCGCCTTGTCGGTAAGTTCATTGCCATAAGCCTCAAGCTCGTTCTTCACAGTCGTATAGGCCTTGCCGACCTTTTCTTCCTGAGCCGAAACCAGGTGCAGCAGCACGCGAGTCCGCTCGACGTGGCCGAGGAACCGGTCGCCGATGCCGACCCCTTCATGCGCGCCTTCGATCAGACCCGGAATGTCCGCGAGGATGAATTCCTGGCCGTCGATGGTGGCGACGCCGAGGTTCGGGTGCAGGGTCGTGAAGGGATAGTTGGCGATTTTCGGCCGCGCGCGCGTCACGGCGGCAAGGAAAGTCGATTTGCCCGCGTTCGGCAAGCCGACGAGACCGGCGTCGGCAATCAGCTTCAGATGCAGCCAGATCGTCTTTTCTTCGCCGGCCAGGCCGGGATTCGCCCAATCCGGCGCCTGATTGACCGAGGACTTGAAATGCGCATTCCCGAAGCCGCCGTTGCCGCCGGCGGCAAGCCGGAAGCGCTGACCCTCTTCGGTAAGATCGCAGATCAGTGTTTCCTGGTCCTCTTCCAGGATCTGCGTCCCGACGGGGACTTTGAGCGTCACGTCGTCGCCGTTCGCGCCGGTACGGTTTTTACCCATACCGTGCATGCCGATCTTGGCCTTGAAATGCTGCTGGTAGCGGAAGTCGATGAGCGTGTTGAGGCCGTTGACGGCTTCGACCCAGACGTCGCCGCCGCGTCCGCCGTCGCCGCCATCCGGTCCGCCGAACTCGATGAATTTCTCGCGCCGGAACGAAACGCTGCCCGCGCCGCCGTCACCAGACCGGATATAGACCTTTGCTTCGTCGAGAAATTTCATTTTACTTCCATCACCGGTGGTTCTGTACGCGCCCCATCCTGCCGCTTTCGATATAGGCGGTTCAAGCCGAGGTCAAAGATTATCGTGAAGTTTGCGAGCTATAACATACAGTACGGCTTCGGTCTTGACGGGATCTATGATCTCAACCGTATCGCCAGGAGCATCGAGGCCGCGGATATCATCGCCCTTCAGGAGGTGACCAGAGGTTTCTCCGAGAACGATTTTGCCGACATGGTGGACGATCTCGCGGCTCTTTTTCCCAACCATTTCTGGGTCTATGGAGCGCCCTGCGACGTCCATGTCGATACCGGCGAGGACGGCTTCCCGCCGCGCGGGACCCGCTTCCAGTTCGGCAACATGATCCTCTCCCGCTGGCCGGTCCTTTCGACGCGTACCCTGCTTCTGCCGCGCGGCCGCACCGTCACGAAGCTCAACCTGCAGCGCGGGGCGACTGAGGCCGTCATTGATACGCCGGACGGCGCGCTCCGCGTCTATTCCGTTCACCTCGATCACGTCTCGGCAGACGAGCGCATCCGTCAACTCGCCTTTTTGAACGAGCGGATCAACGCGTTTCCGTTCGAGGGCGGATCCTTGACGGGTGCTGGCGAGTTCGGAATGGCAGAACTGCCGCTGCCCGAAGATTACGTCGTCATGGGCGACTTCAATATGGTGCCGGAATCGCCGGAATACTGTTCGCTTGCCGGTACTGCGGACAAGTCTTTTGGCCGGGTTCCGAGGATCGGCACACCAGTCGACGCACTGGCGGCGCTGGAGGCCTATCCGCCCAGGAGCTATAGCTGGATGGACCCGAAGGATCACAACAAACGCATGCATCTCGATTACTGTTTCGTCAGTTGCGGCCTGCAGAGAAGACTGAAATCAGCCTATGTGGATACGCAGTCGGTGGGTTCCGATCATTTTCCGCTCTGGGTCGAGATCGGCGGGTAGGGGAGACGCCGCAGCAGGGCTGCGGCGCTTCGTGTCTGTTCAAGCAGCCTTCGTGATCTGCAGCGCGCCGGGCTGAAGCACGGTCTCGATATGTGACACCATGGTGTTGCGCGCAAAGCTGTAGATCTCGCTGCACCCGCTCATCCGGAAGCCAAGCTTTTCCTGCAGTCTCAGCGAGGCTGGATTGTCCGCGAACACGCCCGAATGAACCGCTGTTTCCGGCATGCGCCGGGAAAAGCGCTCGAGCACCGCCGCAACGGCCTCGCCCATATAGCCCTGCCGCCAGAAGTAGCGATTGAGCCAATAGCCAAGGTGCCAGCGGCCGTGGCGGAGTTCCAGCGAGACGACACCGATATGGGCATCTTCACCGCTGGTGATCGCCAGGTGCCAGTCCGTCAGCGCGCCGGACGTTACCGGGACGAGCCAGTCCAGCGCATCCTGCCGGTCATACGGAGCGGGCACGCGGGCAAGCATGCGGGTGATCGCGAAATCGGAAAGCGATTCCGCGATCGCGTTCGCATCGCTCAGCCGATGCGGGCGAAGCGTCAGCCGGGCCGTGGTGACGACCGGCACGGGGCCGGGCGTCATTGCTTGGGGCTTCAGACGCTGCAAGGTGGGGGCGCTCATGACAGGCTCCCCCAGCTTCTCAGCGACATCCAGGTCTTCCGGTCGAGCCGGTACCATTCGACCGGCACGTTGCTGCCAAGCGCCAGCGAGGCGGCAAGTCCCGAACCCTGGAACTGGAAACCGCACTTCTGGATGACGCGGCGGGATGCGACGTTGGTCACCCGGCAACGAGCGTCGATCTGATCGACGTTTTCGCGGGTACGGAAGACCATGTCGACCAGTGCGTGGCACGCTTCGGTCGTATAGCCCTGGCCCCAATAGGGCTCGCCCAGCCAGTAGCCGATCTCGACGGTGCGCCCGTCGGCATGCGGCTCGACCCCGCAGCACCCCATGAAGGCGCCGTTCTCGGCCTTGGTGATGGCGTAGACGCACTTACCAATCTCGCCATTCTTCGTCCGACGCACGAAGTCGGCAGCATCATTGGCAGTATATGGGTGCGGCATACGCGATACCATTGTGGCGACTTTGGCGTTGTTGGCGAGATGGGAAAGGGCGTCGATGTCTTCTTCGTGGGGCGCGCGCATGACGAGCCTTTCCGATAACAAGACAGGGCAATCGGTCCTTAACCGCTCCGGCCTCAGCCGCTCCTTGGGAGACCTCTGGTCTTCCCGGGGTGACCGGGATTGGTCTACCCTTATCAGTTCGCCTTGCATGTTCAGTCCTCCTTATGGACAAAGAAAAAGGGGAGATGGCGCCCCATCTCCCCTGCTTTCTGGACTGAACCTGGTGCGGTCAGCCGGGTCGATGAGACGCCGGCTGTTTTAGAGCGCTACCGGCTTATTCCGCTGCTTCCGCTTTCGGCATTACAGACACGTACACGCGACCATTGGCCTTCGTTCGGTAGTCCACATTGCCTGCCGTAAGCGCAAAAATGGTGTGGTCCTTGCCGAGGCCGACGTTGGCGCCCGGATGCCACTGCGTACCGCGCTGACGCACGATGATGTTGCCTGCGATGACGGCTTCGCCGCCGAACTTCTTCACGCCAAGGCGCTTGGATTCGGAATCACGACCGTTGCGCGACGAACCGCCAGCTTTTTTGTGTGCCATTGGAGTTCTCCTTTAAACCTTGAGTCCCGAGATCGATTACTTGGCTGCCAGGATGTCCGTGATGCGGACAACCGTGTGATGCTGGCGATGGCCGCGCGAGCGCTTCGAGTTCTGACGGCGGCGCTTCTTGAAGGCGATGACCTTCTTGCCACGGTTCTGCTCGACCACTTCGGCCTTTACCGATGCGCCCTTGACGAAGGGAGCCCCGATCGCTGCATCGGCGCCTTCGCCGATTACGAGGACTTCGGTGAATTCAATGGAGTCGCCAGCGGTGGCTTCAAGCTTCTCGATGGTCAGCACGTCGTTGGCTGCCACACGGTACTGCTTACCGCCGGTCTTGATGACTGCGAACATTGTTTGATCCTTTCATGTTCGATCCGGCTCTCCCCGCAAAGCGCAGGTGGCCGTCTTTTTATCAGTCTGACTTAAGCAGGGATTTCAGGGCGATGCCCGGAACTCTGTCTGCCGGTGAAACCCCGCGCGGGCGCGAGGCGGCCAAGGCACGGACTTTTCCACGCCTATTGCGTGAGCGGGATACGCGACTGTCAAAAACGTGTCAAGGCAAAAGGATGAAAAGCTCTGCAGTTTCGTCTTGCCAGCCTTCCTTTTGATCGCTATGAGACACCCCGCGCCGAACAAGCGCCAACCAACGACCGCGGAGAGGTGGCAGAGTGGTTGAATGCACCGCACTCGAAATGCGGCATAGGTGCAAGCCTATCGGGGGTTCGAATCCCCCCCTCTCCGCCAGAAACTCTATTGATATCAGATAAATAGCCATATTTCCCTAGGGTTCTGAATGTGGAACTGTATAGGGGCACGATCACGACAATCACGGAGCCACGCTGACGGCGCTCCCGTTCGGGGCCAGATTGCTATATTCAGGACCGATTATTTTTCATTGCGGTGTTCGGGGCTCGTAACTCCTCCAACGCCGCAACCTCGAAGCTGCGGCGCTAGGGGCAAGGCAATCCTGTCCAGTTACGATGCGCACGGATCAGGTTGAGCTTTGGTCAAGTTTCAGCGCTGCCGAAATCTCGGCAAGCGTGGCTTTTTCGGCATCGCTCACTTTTACGCCGCCAAAACCAAGGAAGCCGCCTTCCTTTGCGGCTTCGGCAACGCTCTCGCTAATCCGGTAGAGCCAGGTCTTGAGCGCAGTGGCGGCCTCTGGCGCCTTGGATGCGACAATATCGCTGGTCTGCCGCAACACGGCAAGGCATTTGGTCTTGATTTCATCCGGCTTAGAGCCCTTGAGCTTTTCCTGAAGGCCTTCCCGCGCGGCAATTATTCCTTCCGAAGTCTCGAAGTCGCTGACGAGTGCGGAGACGAGCGAGTTCGCTCCGGGATCGGTCTTGGCCTGCAGCAGCGCGCGTGCGCTGGCCATTCCTTCTTTCAGCATGCCCCAAAGTCCACTTGGCTCGGCGGCGGTGACGGCAATGCCTGCCACCATCACGCTTTGCAGCAGCAACTTCCATTCGTCGGGCGTGAATGTTGATTTGTCAGCCATCGTCTCCGATCCTCTTTTCTTGCTGTTCAGCTGGGGGAAGCGAGCTGATTTCGAACGCCGGCCGTGTGGCCGGCGATCGATTTCACCCGCCGTCAAGCGGGCAGGGTCGCAAGTTTTGCCCTTAGCGAATCGACTGTGGGCTTTAGAACGTCGGATACGCCGGGGATGGCCAGGATCTTGTCGAATAGCCCGTTAAGTGTCGACATCATTGGCTTGAGCATGCCCGCAAGTGCGGTCTTTTGCTCTGCCGAAAGTTGTCCGATCGTCGCCGCGACCTTGTCAATTTCGCCTTCGGCTGCCTGCAGCTTGGGGAGGGCTGCCTGCGCCGATGGCGCATCGGTGATGCCGGTGACTGCGGCTTGCAGATTTGTAAGGGTATCCGTGAGCTGTTTGCCCACATCGATATCGCCAACGGTCAGGTTCGGCGTCGGGACCGCACTTTGCGGGACGGTCTGTTCGATTGGCCTTGCGAAGATATAATAGAGCGCTGCCAAGATTACGAGCGCCGCAATGAGCCAATAAAGCCAGCGACGGGGTGCGGACGCTGACGCGGTGCGCTGGCTGACATTGCTCACAGACGATGCAGTTGCCGCCGCTCGGCCAGCTGCCTGACCTGTCGCCGCTGTCGCCGTTCGCATGGAACCACCGAGCGCACTCAAAAGGCCGGTGCCGCCAAGCATATCGCTGACACCTGAAGGCAAGGCGGAGACAATGTTGTCCTCTTGACTGGCGAGAAGACTGGCAACGCCGTTGGCGCTGAGATCGTTGCCGCCTTGCTGGGCAACGCCGCCCATGACAATCGGGGCCAGCATGCCCAGAAGGGAACTGCTCGCGTTCTTGTCAAGGCCAGCGTAGCTGCCGACCGCGTTCGCCAATGCTCCGCTGTCGCCAGCTCCGAACAACGATGACAGGATTTGCGAACCGGTCTGGCCAAGGGACGTCTGGCCATTCGGCGTGAGCATTCCGGCAAGGTTGCCGAGTGCGCCACCCTGCTGTCTCGCAGCGTCGGCGATTTTCTGTGCTCCGCCAGATTGCGCCGCAATGCCGCCAAGACCGGCCAGCAGCGCAGGCACCGCAGCCGCTATCGCACGCTGTGTCTTGGCGGCGTCGAGGCCAAGCGCGCCCGCCAGGCGACCGATCAAATCCGGCGTCAGCAGTTGCATGATGGATGAAACAAGATTGCTGGCCATTGAACTTTCCTCCGCAGCTTCGGATCAGAAACAGCTTAAACGGAAATTTCGCTCGAATCCGGCACTTGACTAAATCCTCCTGCCTCGAACGGAGGGTATTATCTTTTATGCCGGACATATTTCCTGCCGGATGAAAGTATGAAGGAGGCAACGCAGGCGGCGTAATATTAGCATCTAATGCTGTATTTCGCTAGAGAGACGAGTCTATTCTTCGAAAGATTGTGATGGCCTTTGATCAGGTGTGGAGTAATCCTTGGCTCCTCTCTAGAGGCATCCTACGCGTGATCTTCAATATCGATTGGAGATCACATTGGCGAATGTCTTTGATGGTATAAGTTTAGCGTTGGGAGGCGACTAATATTATAAGTTACATAGATCGTATTCTGTAATTCACACCGGATTTTGTTATAAAACTTCCTTATTCAAGAAGAAATTCCACGCGTAACTCTAATACAAAAATACATTGCCTAAATTAACGCTACGTGGCTCTGGTCTTTATGCCTGGTTCTGTTTAGAGTTACTTTAGGCACCAAGGATCACGCACAGGTAATTTCCCAGCTTTTGGCATTGATCCTTGATGGAATACTGAAATCAGAAGGGAGGCGAGCAAATGACGATTGCTTATAATTGCCTTCGAAAGGGATTTCGTAGCGTCAATGTTCTATCGTCGTGATGGCGGAGCCAGGGGATATGGGGGAGCAGCATGAAGTTTCACGAAACGCCTTTGCACGGGGTCTACGTCATCGAACCGGAGCCGCGTGGGGACGAACGCGGATGGTTTCAGCGCGTATTCTGCGAGCGGGAGATGGGTGATGCGGGGCTGGAAAGCCGCTTTGTACAAGTCAACAATTCGTTCAACGCCGAAGCCGGCACCCTCCGTGGGCTGCACTACCAGCTCCCTCCATCGCCGGAAGTGAAGATCGTCCGGTGCCTCTCCGGGGCGCTATGGGACTGCATCGTCGATCTCCGGCCCGATTCCCCGACATATCTCCGGTGGCATGGAGTTGAGCTGACGGGTGAGAACCGGCTCGCATATTATGTGCCTCGTGGCTTTGCGCATGGATTTGTGACGCTCAGGCCTAATACCGAGACGCTGTACCTTGCCAGCGGGTTCTACGATCCGAAGGCGGAGCGCGGTGTGCGGTGGAACGATCCCAAGTTTGATATCGCTTGGCCGGTTAAGGGGGCGCTGATCTCGGAAAAAGACTCCAATTGGCCCAACTTCGATGAAGGTTTTCACGGTGTCGAGAGCCTGCGCGGCATCTAGCCTGTCGGACGCTTTCGCATGCTGATTGGGCTTACTAGGACTTATCGACTGGCTCTCGGCCAAAAAAATTGCCTGCTGTTTAGTCCGGTAGTCCAAAGGTTTGGCGCCCTTCCGATGGTGCGCCGCAGCATGCCGGGCAGATTCGTTCTTTTTCTTGCCGTCCATCTCCTCTAAGTCTTCTCACATCCGCTGTGGAAGCAAAGGTGATATATGGCAGGTGAAACTGTTCTCGTGGTCGGCGGTGCCGGCTATATCGGCTCTCATACGTGCCTCGATCTGGCAAACAAGGGATACAAACCCGTCGTCTTCGACAATTTCTCGAACGGTCATCGCGAATTCGTAAAGTGGGGACTAGCCGAGGAGGGCGACATTCGTGATCGCGCCCGGTTGGACGAAGTGCTCGCAAAGCATAAGCCCTCGGCGATCTTGCATTTTGCGGCGTTGATCGAGGTCGGCGAGTCGGTAAAGGACCCGGTCTCCTTCTACGAGAATAATGTCATCGGCACGCTGACCTTGCTTTCGGCCGCACAGGCGGCGGGCATCAACGCTTTTGTCTTCTCGTCGACGTGCGCGACATACGGGCTCCCTCAGAGCGTGCCGCTCGATGAGACGCACCGGCAGGTGCCGATCAATCCTTACGGACGGACCAAATATATCGTCGAGCAGGCTTTGGCCGATTACGATCAGTATAAAAATCTGCGTTCCGTGATTCTGCGCTACTTCAATGCGGCAGGCGCGGATTTCGAGGGCCGTATCGGAGAATGGCATCAGCCGGAAACGCACGCCATTCCGCTCGCGATCGATGCGGCGCTCGGCCGCCGGCAGGGCTTCAAGGTTTTCGGCAGCGACTATGAGACGCGCGACGGCACCTGCGTGCGCGACTATATCCACGTGCTCGATCTGGCCGATGCCCATGTGCGGGCGGTCGAATATTTGCTGAAAGGCGGAGAGTCCGTTGCGCTGAACCTGGGAACAGGAACGGGGACGACCGTCAAGGAACTCCTCGGCGCGATCGAGGATGTATCGCAGCGGCCTTTCCCGGTTGAATATATCGGGCGCCGGGAAGGCGATTCGCACACGCTGGTCGCCAATAACGACAAGGCTCGCGATGTGCTTGGCTGGGTACCGCAATATGATCTCTCCCAGATCATCCAGTCGGCATGGAACTGGCATTCCAGATCCAATCAGCACTGAGGCCGGCAATTCATGAAGCGGCCGAATGTTCTTCTGATCACCGCGGACCAATGGCGCGGTGATTGCCTTTCGGTGGCTGGCCATGCCTGTGTCAGAACGCCGAATGTCGATGCGCTGGCAAAAGAGGGCGTGCTTTTTCGCAATCATTTTGCTGGTGCGGCACCCTGCTCGCCGGCGCGGGCGACGCTTTACACCGGCCTTTACCAGATGAACCACCGCGTTTGCCGGAACGGTTCACCGCTTGACCGCCGCTTCGACAACCTGGCGCTCGCGGCACGACGCGCCGGCTACGATCCGACCTTGTTCGGCTACACGGATACCGCGCCCGATCCGCGCGGGCTGGATAGAAACGACCCGCATCTGACGACCTATGAAGGCCTGTTGCCGGGATTCACGGCGCGCCAGCTCCTGCCTGAGCATGAGAAGCAGTGGCTTTCGTGGCTCAGGACGCGCGGGCACGCCAACGCGATCAGCCGGGATATCCATGTCCCGGCAGGTGCAGCACCTGGTGAGATTTCGGCGGAGACGACCGTCTATTCCAGGGATGAAACGCAGACCGCGTTCTTGACCGGTGAATTCATACGCTGGCTGGGCGAACAGGATGCGCCATGGTTCGCCCATGTCTCCTTCCTGCGGCCGCATCCGCCATTTTCGGTGCCCGAGCCCTACGCCACCATGTTCAATCCCGGCGACGGGCCGCAATTTTCGCGGGCAACGAGCCATGAGGCGGAACAGGCGCTGCACCCTTATCTCGCCTATGCGATGCCGAAGAACGGCAAGGGCAGCTTTATTCATGGCGCCGAAGGCCAGGTCAGCGACTGGCGGGCGGAGGACTTCGCCGCGATCAGGGCGATCTACTACGGGATGATCGCCGAGGTGGATGCGCAGCTCGGCCACATTTGGCAGGCGCTGAAGGATCACCGTGCCTGGGACGATACGATCATCATCTTCACCTCCGATCATGCCGAGATGATGGGCGATCACTGGACGCTCGGCAAAGGCGGTTTTTTCGATGGCAGCTATCACATTCCGCTGGTGATCCGCGATCCCAAGGCGCCGTTCAAAGGCCACGTTGTCGAGCGCTTCACGAGTGCTGCGGATATCTTTCCAACGCTTTGCGACAGCTTGGCGGTTGAGGCGGAAAACGATCTCGACGGCCGCTCATTGCGGCCGTTCATCTCCCGCGGCGATGCCGATGAATGGCGGGATGCGGCGTTCTGGGAGTTCGATTTCCGCGACATCGCTCAGCGGGAAGCCGAGAGACATTTCGGCCTGAAGTCGAACCAGTGCAATCTTGCGGTCATCCGCGATCAGAACTTCAAATATGTGCATTTCACCGGCTTGCCGCCTTTGCTCTTCGATCTTGCGGCCGATCCGATGGAGCTCAACAATCTCGCTTGCGATCCCGGCTATATGGCAACCCGCCTGGACTATGCCGAGAAGCTGCTTGCGCTTCGGGCACGGCATCTTGATCAGACGCTTGCCTATACGGAGCTGACGGAAAAAGGGCCGGTTACGCGCCGGCCCTGATAAGATTACGAGAGGCGGCCAAGATAATCCATCTTGCCGACCGGCACGCCTTGATTGCGCAGGATGGCATGTGCCATTGCCACGTGAAAATAGAAGTTCGGCAGCGCAAAGGTCGTGACGTATTCATCGCCGCGGAAGGTGATCTTGTTGCCGCCGGGGGCAATCGTCACTTCGTTCGCTTCGGTGCCGTCGAGCGCTTCAGGCGCAAGAGAAGCGAGGTAGGCTTCGGTCTTATCAAGGCGTTCGCGAAGCTCGGCGATCGTCGTTTCGTTGTCTTCAAATTTCGGAGCGTCGGTCTTGGTCAGGCGGGCGACCGCAAGCTTGGCACTGTCGGTCGCGCGCTGATATTGGCCAGATAGCGGCAGCATATCGGGTGCCAATCTGGCACCGACAAGTTCGTTCGGATCGATCCCCTTGTCTTTTGCATAGGTTTCGGTCTTGTCGAGGTAGTTTCTCAGCGTGGCAAGCCCGCGCTGAAAGACAGGAACGGTGAGGCGGTACATGGACATAGATCTCTCCTAAGGCAAAGTGATTTGCGGTTGCAGTGGGCATTTAGGCGTTCGTTATGACGATTTCATCGGCTCGACGGCCGCGCTCATTCAAATTCCTGCGGAGCTCGACGGTGCCCGCAAATCAGCGAGAGCGCGTCTTCAGTGCCCGGTTTTTCGCCATCAGCCCAAGTCTTTTATCCATCAAATAATTTTCAAAGAGGGGGCTGGCTAATTCCGCCAGCTTTTCTATTCTGCCCGCTTGTTATTTGCCCGGAAGGGCAGAGCAGGAAGACAGATGCAGTTCGTATTCGATGGCCACAATGACGTTCTCCTCAGGCTTTGGACACATGAAAGGGATGGCGGCGACCCAATCGCCGAATTTCTGAACGGGACGACATCGGGCCATATCGACGGACCTCGCGCCAGGCAGGGCGGCCTTGCAGGCGGCCTCTGCGCCATCTATGTGCCCTCGGGCGATCTTGTCTTCGCCGATCCGGATCAGAACGGGCACTATATGACGCCGATGGCCGCGCCCCTCGACCGTCTGCCGTCGCTGGGCATTGCGACCGAGATGGCGGCGATCGCGCTCCGCCTCGACAAGGCGGGCGCATGGCGGCTATGCCGGACAGTCAAGGACATTCGCAGCGCCATGGAGAGCGGTGTTTTTGCGGCCGTCATGCATATGGAAGGCTGCGAGGCAATCGGGCCTGATCTTGCGGCCCTCGAAGTGTTTTATGCGGCGGGGCTGCGGTCGCTCGGACCGGTCTGGAGCCGGCACAATATTTTCGGACATGGCGTGCCCTTCGCCTTTCCGATGTCGCCGGATACGGCGCCAGGGCTGACAGGTGCCGGTTTTGATCTCGTGCGCGAATGCAACCGCCTCGGCATCATGATCGATCTATCCCACATTACCGAGAAGGGCTTCTGGGACGTTGCGAGGACGACGGATCAGCCGCTCGTCACCACGCATTCGAATGCGCACGCCCTGACGCCGGTCGCGCGCAATCTGACCGACAAGCAGTTGGATGCAATCAGAGAGAGCAACGGTCTCGTCGGTCTCAATTACGCGACGGCAATGTTGAGGGCCGATGGCCGCTCGGACGCTGAGACGCCGCTCTCCGATATGATCCGCCATATCGACTATCTCGTCGATCGAGTCGGGATCGATTGCGTTGCGCTCGGCTCCGACTTCGACGGCGCCACCATTCCGGATGAAATCGGCGATTCGGCTGGCAACCAGAGGCTGATTGCTGCTCTCCGGGACGTTGGATATGGTGAGGAAAATCTAAGAAAGCTCGCCAGCGAGAACTGGCTTCGGATCCTGGCTTCGGCGTGGAAAGAGAAGAACGCCTGAGCCAAATACTGCTTTATAATCAATCAAGAACAGGGGAACAGACCGATGATGATTACCAAACTCAGCCGCAACTTTCGTGCTCTTTCCGCGGGGGCAGCGCTTTCGCTTCTCATGCTGACGGCGCCCGCTGCCTTCGCGGAGACGCCAAAGGACACCGTCGTCGAAGGCTTCGCCTTTGACGACATCATCACCATGGATCCAGGCGAGGCTTTCGAGATTTCGACGGCCGAAATGACGAGCAACACCTATAGTCTTCTCGTCCGCCTCGACATGAAAGACACGTCGAAGGTCGTCGGCGATCTCGCCGAGAGCTGGAGCGTCTCCGACGATGGTCTCACCTACACGTTCAAGCTGAAGCCCGGTTTGAAGTTCGCTTCCGGCAACCCAATCACGGCCGAGGATGTTGCCTGGTCCTTCGAGCGTGCTGTCAAGCTGGACAAGAGCCCGGCCTTCATTCTCACGCAATTCGGCTTGACGGGAGACAACGTCACCGAGAAGGCGAAGGCGGCGGATGAAAACACCTTCGTCTTCAACGTTGACAAGCCCTATGCACCGAGCTTCGTGCTGAACTGCCTGACGGCAACGGTTGCCTCCGTCGTCGACAAGAAGCTCGTCATGGATCACGTGAAGTCCGTCACCGTCGATGCCGATCACAAGTACGACAACGACTTCGGCAATGAATGGCTGAAGACCGGCTATGCCGGCTCTGGTGCCTACAAGCTCCGCGAATGGCGTGCCAACGAGGTCGTGGTGCTGGAGCGCAACGACAATTACTATGGCGACAAGCCGAAGCCGAATCGTGTCATCTATCGCTACATGAAGGAAAGCTCGGCGCAGCGCCTGGCGCTCGAGGCCGGCGACATCGACATCGCCCGCAACCTTGAGCCGGGCGACTTCGACGCCGTCTCGAAGAACGGCGATCTGGCGACCACAAGCGCGCCAAAGAGCACGATCTACTACGTCAGCCTCAACCTGAAGAACGAGAACCTGAAGAAGCCGGAAGTGCAGCAGGCCTTCAAATATCTCGTCGATTATGACGCCATCGGCTCGACCCTCATCAAAGGCATCGGCGAAATCCACCAGACCTTCCTGCCGAAGGGCCAGCTCGGTGCGCTTGACGAAAATCCGTTCAAGCTCGACGTCGCCAAGGCAAAGGAACTGCTGGCGAAGGCCGGTCTTCCGGATGGCTTCTCCGTCACTATGGATGTTCGCAACACGCAGCCGGTAACCGGCATTGCCGAATCCATGCAGCAGACCCTCGGACAGGCCGGCGTAAAGCTGGAAATCATTCCGGGCGACGGCAAGCAGACGCTCACGAAGTTTCGCGCCCGCACGCACGATATGTATATCGGCCAGTGGGGCTCGGACTATTTTGATCCGAATTCGAATGCCGATACCTTCACGGCGAACCCGGACAATTCGGACGCCGGCACCAACAAGACGCTCGCATGGCGCAATACCTTTGAAGCGCCGGAACTCGACAAGGAAGCCAAGGCTGCTCTGCTCGAGCGCGACAGTGCGAAGCGTGCTGCCATGTACCAGGACATCGAGAAGAAGTACCTGGAAAACAGCCCCTTCGTCTTTATCTTCCAGCAGATCGAAGTGGCCGGCTACCGCAAGAACCTGAAGGACTTCAAGCTGGGTCCGAGCTTCGACACCAACTACGTCGGCCCGATCGCCAAGGAATAATCCGGTAGGATTGGTTCATTGAGCATTGTCGAAACCAAAATGGAGGCGCGGCCCGCAAAGGGCCGGGCCGTTCCCCTTGCGAAGGCAATCGGGCGTTTCCTGATTGCCGCCGTGACGACCTATCTTGGACTTCTGGCCGTCACTTTTTTCATCGGCCGCGTGGTGCCGATCGATCCGGTTCTCGCGATCCTTGGCGACCGGGCGCCGACACACGTCGTCGAGCGGGTGCGGGAAGAGATGGGTTTCAACCTTCCGCTCTACCAGCAGTTCTTCATCTATCTGAAGGGGATTCTTTCCGGCGACTTCGGCAATTCGGTACTGACCACGAACCCGGTGATGACCGACATCCGGCGTGTGTTTCCGGCGACGATCGAACTGGCCACCCTCGGCACCCTGATCGGGGGAGTGATCGGCATTCCGCTCGGCGTGCTTGCGGCCGTTCGGCGCGGCAGCATCGCCGACCAGGTCGTGCGGGTCATAGGGCTGATCGGCTATTCGGTTCCGATCTTCTGGCTGGCGCTGATCTCGCTTGTCGTCTTCTATGCGAAGCTCAGATGGGTCGCCTTTCCGGGCCGTATCGACATCGTCTATGAATATAGCTTCACGCCGGTGACCGGCTTCTACCTGATCGACAGCGCCATGCAGGGGCAATGGGACGTCTTCTACGACGTGTTTCGCCACATCGTCCTGCCTGCCTCGCTGCTCGGCTATTTCTCGCTCGCTTATATCAGCCGCATGACGCGCAGCTTCATGCTGAACGAACTCGGCCAGGAATATATTGTGGCCGCACGCGCCAAAGGCCTTTCGGAAACCCGGGTGATCTGGGGCCACGCATTGCGGAACGCAGCCGTGCCGCTTGTCACCGTGATCGCGCTTTCCTACGCCGGCCTTCTTGAAGGCTCGGTGCTGACGGAAACGGTGTTCTCGTGGCCGGGCATCGGACTTTACATCACCAACTCGCTCCAGAATGCGGACATGAATGCGGTTCTGGGCGGTACGATCGTCATCGGCACCGTTTTCATCACCATCAACCTGTTGTCCGATCTTCTCTACCGCACACTCGATCCAAGGACGCGAAGCCAATGACGGTTCCAGCAAATCAGACGGCGCCGATGACCCGCCGCGAATGGTTGCTTTCCGATCGCCCGCAATCGCGTATGCAGGCCCGTCTCGGACGCGCCTATGTGACATGGCGTCAGTTCGCCGCCAACAGGCTGGCGGTCGTCGGTCTAGCGATCATCATCGTCCTGCTTCTGATCGCCGCCTTCGCCGACGTGATTGCAACACACTCACCGGTCGTCGGCGATCTGAAGAATGCGCGGCTCCTGCCACCTGGAACCGGCGAGTACCTTCTCGGCACGGATGATCAGGGCCGCGACATCTTCTCGCGCCTGATCTACGGATCGCGGTTGACGCTGTTTGTCGTGGTGCTGGTCGCGATCATCTCGGCACCCATCGGGCTGATTGTCGGCACCGTTTCCGGCTATGCCGGGGGCTGGGTCGATGCCGTGCTGATGCGCATCACCGATATTTTCCTGGCCTTCCCCAAGCTGGTGTTGGCGCTCGCCTTCGTTGCTGCGCTTGGTCCGGGCATCCAGAATGCGATCATCGCGATCGCGATCACCTCCTGGCCGCCCTACGCCCGCATTGCCCGTGCCGAAACCCTGACGGTACGGCGTTCCGATTACATCTCGGCGGTCAAGCTGATGGGCGCCTCGCCGATCCGCATCATCATCCGCCACGTGATGCCGCTCTGCATCTCGTCGCTGATCGTGCGTGTGACACTCGACATGGCCGGCATTATTCTGACCGCAGCCGGTCTCGGCTTCCTTGGTCTCGGCGCTCAGCCGCCGCTGCCGGAATGGGGGGCGATGATCGCCTCGGGTCGCCGCTTCATCCTCGATCAATGGTGGGTAGCAGGCATGCCGGGTATTGCAATCCTCATCGTCAGCCTGGGTTTCAACCTGCTCGGTGACGGTCTGCGCGATGCGCTCGACCCCAAGGAGAGCGGCCAATGACGGATCTGCTGACGGTGGGGAACCTGAGGGTCAGCTACCCGACGCGCACGGGCGTGATCGAAGCCGTTCGCGGCGTGTCCTTTACCCTCGGCAAGGAGCGCCTCGGTATCGTCGGGGAGTCCGGATCCGGCAAATCGCAGACCGGGCGCGCAATCATGGGGCTTACGCCCAAGCACGGTATCGTCACGGCGGACAAGCTCGTCTTCGATGGCATCGATCTGCTTTCAGCCTCGGCGAAAGAACGGCGGCTCCTGCGCGGAAAGCGCATCGCCATGGTACTGCAGGATCCGAAATATTCGCTCGATCCGGTGATGTCGATCGGCAGGCAGATTTCCGAAACTCTGAGAACGCATGAGAAGGTCAGCAAGGCGGAGGCGACCGAACGGGCGCTTGCCATGCTGGAGGCGGTACAGATCCGCGATCCGAAGCGCGTCTTCGATCTCTATCCGCATGAGGTCTCGGGCGGCATGGGCCAGCGTGCGATGATCGCCATGATGCTGATCGCCGGGCCGGATCTGCTGATCGCAGACGAGCCGACCTCGGCGCTCGACGTCACCGTACAGCTCGATGTCCTCAAGATCATGGACAAGCTCGTTTCAGAGCGCGGCATGGGACTGATATTCGTGTCCCACGACCTGCGGCTTGTTTCGTCGTTCTGCGACCGCGTGATCGTCATGTATGCAGGAAAGATCGTCGAAGAACTGAGGGCTTCGGAGCTCAAGAATGCGCAGCATCCCTATACGCGAGGGCTTTTGAACTGCATGCCGCAAATCGGGGATGATCGCCACCCGCTGCCGGTGCTCGACCGCAAACCGGAGTGGGCTCAATGAGCGCTGCGCTTTCGGTCGAAAATGTCAGTGTCGCGTATGACGATTTTCTGGCGCTGAAGGATGCCAGCATCGCCGTGGCTCAGGGCGAGTCCTTCGGCCTGGTTGGCGAATCAGGGTCCGGGAAATCGACGCTGCTTCGTGCGGTGGCGGGTCTTGCTCCTGTCACCGGCGGCACTATTCGCATTCATGGTGAGCCGCTGCATGGTTCAAAACGCAGCAAGGCCTTCTACAGAAATGTCCAGACGGTGTTTCAGGACCCTTATGGTTCCCTGCATCCGCGGCAGACGATTGACCGCTTGCTGATCGAGCCCTTGGCAATTCACGGCATCAGAGACAGCGACAAGCGTATCGCACGCGCGCTCGATGAGGTAGGGCTCGGAAACGGCTTCCGCTTTCGCTATCCGCACCAGCTCTCCGGCGGACAGCGGCAGCGCGTGGCAATTGCGCGGGCGCTGATCGTCGAGCCGTCGATCCTGTTGCTGGACGAGCCGACATCGGCACTTGACGCTTCGGTCCAGGCGGAAGTGCTCAATCTCCTGGAGCAGATCAGACGCGACCGCAAGCTGACCTTCGTGATGGTGAGCCACGATCTCGGTGTTGTTACTCATATGTGCGAAAGGCTTGCCGTGATGCGCAACGGCGCGGTCGTGGAACGGCTGACCTCCGGCCAACTGGCCAATGCGGATGTTCAAGAAGACTACACGCGAAATTTAATGATCGCGAGCAAGGGCTTCGTCAAAGCCTGAAACCCGGATTTTATCAAGTATTTGAAATGCTTGGATGTGCCTGTGTGTTAAGGTTAAATGCCCGTTAAAAGACGACCATTCGGCTAGACTATTGACAGCGGCTTTTCATCTGTCATGATCCTGTTAACGCTTGTTAGCTTTCGTGATCGTGGAGGTGACGCATGTTCTTTCTCGGCGGGATGACCATGGGATATCTCGACCCTCCGGCTAAGGCTGGACGTACCGAACGGGCACCCATTTCCATTCCTGCGGAGAAAGACTGCCGATTGATCGAAGCTTCCGGTGCCCAACGGGAAGAAAATGCGATCGAGCGTTCATTGATCTGGGCATGGCGCACGCTTTGCTGAGCCAATCGTCGGGTGCGGGTTAGATTTTCCATCCTCTGCGCCTTGGAAGGAAATTTATCTCTACCTATCATATAGAGAATATAGGAATGTGGCGGCGATTGACCGCGGCATCAACGAAAACAAGACGGAGGCAACACATGGCAGACCTGGGTATTTCGCATACTCACGCGAACCATTATAGTTCCGCACCGGCAAAGAAGCTGACGTCGACGCGTCACAAACTTCATCTCGCACTGAACGCGACGTTGGTCGCTGCGGCGTTCGTCTTCGTTGCAGCATTGGTCTGCGGCCTTATCAGTTGACGATTATGCTGGGCCTTGCCAGCACACTCATCCTACATAGCTTACGCAGCATTCTGGCCTTGCAGATTGTCGGGCCTTGAATGCCCCCTAGACGAGGCGGGAGCTTTGGTCGGAAACAACGATCCGCCTGACGTACCGCCTGAACTCCCCTGAGAAAATGGAAAATGCGATGGCTGCGCGAAACGTTCGGACATGCGTCCGAGCGATATCGCCAATTGTCGCGCGGTGATAAATTGAAGTCCGGTGCCACAACGGTGCCGGATTTTTCTTTGAGTAACTCCAAGCTACAGAAATGACGCGAAGGGTGCAGCGCAATTGATGTCTCTTGACTTGAATTATCGCGATGGTGTCCAACTTTCCGGAGTGCCTCTTGGGGTGGAGTCAAAAGGCAGCAGTGGCCGGCGGGGGGCACGCAGCAGATCGAGCCTAAACCCGTTTAGTATTGAGGATCTGCGTCCCTTGCGTCTTTATGCAATGGCTTTGGACCGTTCATGCGACAGTCATAATTGCCGGTGCAAAAGGCTAGCGAAATTATCATAACGTTGTTTGGATCCAGAACCGAACCCATGACCATTTCCATTCCGTCTTCAGCGTCCTCACGCGAGTCCGAAACGAAGCACATCGATTACGGCGATGCGATCCGCTCGACCTATCTCTCCATTGAAGACATCAAGGCGATGGGTGCTGCGGTCGCTCGCAAAAGCGTCGTTTCGCTGCCGGGTTTTGCGCCGTTCGATTTCTTCGCGCGGCACAAGGAGAACGAGAAGGAAATCCTGCGCGTCTATCGCACAACCGCGACCGACGTGGAATCAGGCGAGACCATCACGCCCGCCGCAGAATGGCTTCTCGATAACCATTACATCGTCGAAGAGGCCATCCAGGAGATCCGCCGGGACTTCCCGCGGCGCTTCTATCGCGAATTGCCGACGATCAATGTCGACGGTGTCCAGATGCCGCGCACGCTGGTGCTCGCCTGGCTCTATGTCGCCCATACCCACAGCACGGTTTCGCAAGAGAGCCTGACGGCGCTTGTCGACGGTTTCCAGCAGAGCGAAACGCTGCGCATCGGTGAGCTCTGGGCGTTGCCGTCGCTCGTCCGCTATGTGCTCGTCGAAAACCTCCGCAGGATTTCGAGCCGCGTCGAACACAGCCGCCGCTTGCGTCGCCGCGCCAACGAAGCCGCCGACGAACTCGTGCGCCTGACCGATCCGGCGAGGGCTGCCGACTATCTGAGAACGCTGGAACCGCTTGCCGAGGACAATACCTTCTCGACGCAGTTCCTCTACCGCATGCGCGACGGTTCGCAGGCTTCCAGTCTTGCGATCGCCTGGCTCGACGAGCGCCTACAACTGCTCGGCCGTGACACCGAAGAAGCGACAATGGCGGAACACAGCCGCCTATCCTCCGGCAATGTCACGATGGGCAACATCATCCGGAGCCTTCGCGAGATCGACGACACGGAGTGGTCGGTCTGGGTGGAGCAGGTCAGCCACGTCGACAAGCTGCTTTGGGAGAATTCCGACTACGGTGCACTCGATTCGGGGTCGCGAAACAAATACCGCAAGCAGATTGAAAAGCTCGCTAAGCGCTCGCCGCTAACGGAGATGGAAATCGCTCAGCTGGCGCTCGACATGACTTCCGAAGCGAGGGCTTCCGAGGAGCCGCAGCCGCATGAGCCGAATGTCGGTGGCTTCCTCACCGGCATGCACCGGCCGAAATTCGAGGCGCGGGCCAATTATCGGCCGACAATCGCCCAACATCTTGTTCGAGCAGTCCGCAAGCTCAACTGGCTGTCGATCGCGGCTCCCGTCTTCCTGCTCACCATCATCGCAATGGCGATCGTTGGGCACTTCATGGCGGCCGCAGGCATGGGCGCTTTCGCAATCGCAGTGCTGCTCGTCATGTTCTCGCTTCCGGCATCGGAGGGGGCGACAGGCCTGTTCAATACTCTGCTGTCTTTCTTTGTAATACCGGCGCGGCTTGTCGGCTATGAGTTCAAGGAAGGCATTCCGAAGGACGCGCGCACGCTTCTGGCGGTGCCATGCCTTATTTCCAACCGCGACAGCGTCGACGAACTGGTTCGCAATCTCGAGGTTCACTACCTCGCCAATCCGCGCGGCGAAATCTATTTCGCGCTGCTGAGCGACTGGCCGGATAGCGCCGTTGAAGAGACGGCGAACGATCTCGAAGTGCTGGACTATGCCCGCCGCGAGATCGCCAATCTTTCAGCCCGCTATGCCTATGATGGCAAGACACGCTTCTATCTCCTGCATCGCCGCCGCATTTATAATCCGTCCGAGGGCGTCTGGATGGGCTGGGAGCGCAAACGCGGCAAGCTGCACGAACTGAACATGCTTCTGCGTGGCGACAGCGACACGACCTATCTGCCGGGCGCCAACGTGGCTCCCGCCGATGTTCAGTACGTCATGACGCTCGATTCCGACACGCGCCTGATGCGCGATGCGGTCACCAAGCTTGTGGGCAAGCTCTATCACCCTATCAACCGTCCGGTCATAAATCCGAAAACCGGCCGGGTCGAAAGCGGCTATGGCGTGCTGCAGCCGCGCGTGACCCCGTCGCTGACGACCGGAAAGGACGCCTCGGTATTCCAGCGCGTCTTCTCCATCAACCGCGGTCTCGACCCTTATGTGTTTACGGTTTCCGACGTCTATCAGGACCTCGCGGGCGAGGGCACGTTCACCGGCAAGGGGCTCTACCACGTCGATGCCTTTGAAGCTTCGCTGAAGGGCCGCATCGAGGAGAACTCGGTTCTCAGCCACGATCTTCTCGAAGGCTCGATGGCGCGCTGCGCGCTCGTGACTGATCTCGAGCTGGTCGAAGATTTCCCGGTCCGTTACGAGGTCGAGACCTCGCGCCAGCATCGCTGGGCGCGCGGCGACTGGCAGCTTCTTCCGTATATGTTTAATCCGAAATACGGCGTCACCGCCCTCGGGCGCTGGAAGATGTTCGATAACCTGCGCCGGTCGCTGACGCCGATCGCCTGGTTCTTCGCCTCCGTGCTCGGCTGGTATTTCATGAGCCCGCTTGGGGCGCTCGTATGGCAGATACTTCTGATCTTCTGCCTCTTTGTCGCGCCGACGCTCTCGCTCATCCACGGCATCATTCCGCGTACCAGCGATATTGTCGCGCGCGCACATCTCTATACCGTCTGGTCGGACATCCGCGCCGCCAACGCTCAGGTCGCCCTTCGTATCGTCTTCATTGCCGACACGGCGTGCATGATGGCCGATGCGATCGGCCGTTCCCTTTATCGTCTCTCCGTCAGCCATAAACTGATGCTGCAGTGGCGTACCGCCGCTAGCGTGCAAGCCCGCGGGCAGGGAACGATACTCTCCTACTACAAGGCGATGTGGCATGCGCCGGTGCTTGCCCTGCTTGCTCTCGGCTTTGCCGCGCTTTCCGGGGACAACGCGTTCCTCGTCGGCATTCCGTTTGCCTTGTTGTGGATCCTGTCGCCGCTCGTTGCCTGGTCTGTCAGCCAGTCGGCGGAAACCGAAGACCGGCTCGAAGTTGCCGACTCGGTATCGAGCGAACTCAGAAAGATTGCCCGCCGGACCTGGCGTTATTTCGAAGCGTTCACGACGGCGGAACAGAACTACCTGCCGCCGGATAACGTTCAGGAGACGCCACACGTCATCGTCGCGACCCGAACCTCGCCGACCAATATCGGGGTCTATCTGCTCTCGGTCATTTCCGGCCGCCAGTTCGGCTGGTTTTCGTTCGAAGAGACGATCGAGCGGCTGGAACGGACAATCGCCACCATCGACAAGATGGAAAAGTACCGCGGCCATCTCTTCAACTGGTATCACACCGATACGCTGCAGACCCTCGGGCCGCGATACGTTTCCTCGGTCGACAGCGGCAACCTTGCCGGTCACCTGATCGCTGTTTCGTCGGCCTGCCGCGATTGGGCCGAGGCGCCTTCGGCTCATATGCAGGGCAACCTCGACGGTGTAGGCGATACCGCCGGTATCCTCGGCGAAGTGCTCGCCGTTCTCCCGGATGACCGCAAGACCATCCGTCCGCTCCGTCGCCGCCTGGAAGAGCGGATCGTTGGCTTCCAAAACGCGCTCGCCGCCGTCAAGCGCGAGCACGAGTTCGCCTCCATCCGCGTCATCAACCTTGCCGTTCTGGCACGCGACATCCAGAAGCTTGCAGCGAACCTCGATCACGAAGTTAAATCAGCACAAAGCGCCGAACTCACCCGCTGGGGGGAGTCTCTCGTGAAGGTCTGTGAAGCGCATATTGCCGACAGCACATTCGACCTTTCCAATATCGATGCTTTGCGTCCGCGTCTGATCGCTCTCCGCGAAAAGGCCCGCGATCTCGCCTTCTCGATGGATTTCAGCTTCCTATTTCGTCAGGAACGCCGTCTTCTCTCGATCGGCTATCGTGTCGAAAGCGGCGAGCTCGACCAGGCCTGCTACGATCTGCTGGCATCGGAATGCCGCCTCACCAGCCTTTTCGGCATCGCGAAGGGCGACCTGCCGACCGAGCATTGGTACCGCCTGGGCCGCCAGGTCGTGCCGGTGGGTTCGCGCGGCGCGCTGGTCTCCTGGTCCGGCTCGATGTTCGAATACCTGATGCCGCCGCTGGTCATGCAGGAGCGGGGTGGGGGTATTCTCAATCAGACCAACAACCTGGTCGTGGTCGAGCAGATGAACTATGGACGCAAGCTCGGCATCCCATGGGGTATTTCGGAAGCGGCCTTCAACGCCCGTGACCATAACCTCAACTACCAGTACACGAACTTCGGCGTGCCTTCGCTCGGCCTGAAGCGCGGTCTGGGGCACAACGCCGTCATCGCGCCCTATGCTTCGATCCTCGCCAGCCAGTACGATCCGCAGGGCGCACTCGAAAACCTGCAGCGCCTGCGCAACGTCGGCGCGCTCGGCAAGTTTGGCTTCCACGATGCCGTTGACTTCACGCCGACGCGTGTGCCGGAAGGCAAGAAATGCGCAGTCGTCTACAACTACTATGCTCACCACCACGGAATGTCGATTGCAGCTATCGCAAACGTGGCGTTTAATGGGCATCTGCGCGAACTCTTCCACTCCGATCCGGTGATCGAAGCGGCTGAGCTGCTGCTGCAGGAAAAGGCGCCACGGGACATTCCTGTCATGAGTGGTAAGCACGAATCCGATACGCCCGCCAGCATCCAGGACGATCTGCTGCGGCCGGAGCTTCGCAAGATCTCCGACCCGCTTTCGCGGGACCGCGAACTCGTCTTCCTGTCCAATGGTCACTATTCGATGATGCTGACCGCAACCGGTGCCGGCTATGCGCGCTGGAACGGCCAGGCCGTCACCCGCTGGAAAGCCGATCCGACGGAAGACCGTTGGGGAAGCTTCATCTTCCTGCGCGATACCACGACCAACGAATGGTGGTCGGCAACGGCTGAGCCGAAAAGCGTCGAAGGTGAAAAGGTCAACGTGCTCTTTGCCGACGAAAAGGCGGAATTCACGAAAGTCGTCGGCGACCTAAGCAGTGAAGTGGAATGCATAGTCACGACGGAACACGATGCGGAGGCCCGCCGTCTGACGTTGTTCAACACGGGCTCCGAAGACCGCTTCATCGAGGTCACCTCTTATATGGAGCCGGTGATCGCATCGGATGACGTGGACAACGCGCATCCGGCCTTCGCCCGTATGTTCGTGAAGACGGAATTCGGCAAGCGCGGCGATATCATCCGCGCCGAGCGCCAAAAGCGCGACCCGAATGAACCGAATATGAGCATCGCCCATCTGATCGTCGACGGTTCGGGTCCTGCCCGCCAGACGGAGTTCGAAACCGACCGCCGCAAGTTCCTCGGCCGCGGCCGGAGCCTCGCGGATGCTGCTGCCTTCGATCCTGGTGCAACGTTGTCGGGCACCGACGGCTTCACGCTCGATCCGATTCTGTCGCTGCGCCGTACCCTCCGCGTGCCTGCGGGCAAGAAGGTCAGCGTGATCTTCTGGACGATCGCCGCTCCCAGCCGCGACGAGGTGGACAAGGCTGTTGAACGCTATCGCCACGCTGATGCCTTCAACCACGAGCTCGTCCAGGCATGGACGCGCACGCAGGTGCAGATGCGTCATGTCGGCGTGACGTCGCAGCAGGCTGCGGCCTTCCAGCATCTCGGCCGGTATCTGGTTTATCCGGACATGGATCTGCGTGCCGATGCTGCAGTCGTCCAGGCGGGCATGCAGTCTCAGTCATCGCTCTGGCCGCTCGCGATCTCCGGCGACTTTCCGATCTTTACGCTGCGCATAGACGATGACATGGACCTCGAAATCGTTCGCGAGGCCCTTCTGGCGGAGGAGTATCTTCGCTCGCGCGGGCTCACGGCCGATCTCGTCATCATGAATGAGCGCGCATCCTCCTATGCGCAGGATCTGCAGCACGCCGTCGACCAGATGTGCGAGAACGTCCGCCGAATTGGTCAGGCCGATGGTCTGCGCCAGCATATCTTTGCCGTCCGCAAGGATTTGATGGAGGAGGCGACGTATCACGCCCTGATCTCCGCTTCGCGTGTCACCCTCCACGCGAAGAACGGCAAAGTTGTCGATCAGATCAACCGCGCGGTTGCGCTTTCTGCGCCTTCGAAAGAAGAGCCTCAAGAAATGGAACGCGCGGAGCGCAAGGCGCCGGTTAAGCGTGTAGCCGCCATCGTGCAGCCGAAGCCCGCGCCGCTTGAGATCGAAGACAAAGGCGACCTCGACTTCTGGAACGGCTTTGGCGGTTTTGCCCGCGACGGCCGCGAATATGTCACCCGCCTCGCCGGCGGCACGGCGACACCGCATCCCTGGATCAATGTGATCTCCAACGAGAAGTTCGGCTTCCACGTATCTGCTGAAGGCGCCGGTTTCACCTGGAGCGTCAACTCGCGAGACTACCAGCTGACCTCCTGGTCGAACGATCCCGTCATCAACCGCTCAGGCGAGGCAATCTACGTCGCCGATCTGGACAGCGGTGCAGTCATGACACCGTTCGCAGGACTTTCGGAGCGGAGCGATGTCCGCTTCGAAGCGCGCCATGGCCTCGGCTACTCGGTCTTCTCCAGCGAGCAGAACGATATCGCTCTGGAAGTGACGCAGACGGTCGATCGCCAGAAGCCCGTCAAACTGCAGCGTGTGCGGCTGCGCAACCTCGGCGCCTCTCCGCGCAAGTTGCGGCTTTACGGCTATGTCGAGTGGGTTCTCGGCAACAACGCCCAGCACACGGCGCCCTTCATTCTCTCGTCGCACGACGAGGAAACGGGCGCGCTGATTGCGACCAACCAGTATAGCATCGACTTTTCGAGCCGGGTTTCGTTCTTTGCTGCGAGCGAGAAGCCGTCCAGCTTTACGGTAAGCAGACGCGAATTCATCGGTAAGGCTGGTACGGTCCAGGCTCCGCAGGCGCTCAAGCCGTCCGTCGCGCTTTCCGGCGTTACTGACCTTGATGGCGATCCGGCGGCTGCGCTTGCATTCGATATCGAAATCGGTGCCGGCGAAGAGCGTCATGTCACTTTCTTCCTAGGCGACACCGGCTCGAAGGAGGAGGCTCAGGCGTTGGTCGCGGATATCCGCAAGACGTCGATCGAAGACGCCGTCCAGGCAAACCGCGACTTCTGGCAGGGCTTCACCGGCAAGGTGCAGATTTCGACACCGAACGCGGCGATGAACAATCTGATCAATACGTGGTTGCCGTATCAGAGCCTCGGTTGCCGCATCATGGCGCGTTCGGCCTTCTATCAGGCAAGCGGTGCCTTCGGCTTCCGCGACCAGCTGCAGGATACGCTGGCCTTCGTCCTTCAGGAGCCGTCGCTTGCGCGCAACCAGATCGTCAACGCTGCTTCCCGGCAGTTCCGCGAGGGTGACGTTCAACATTGGTGGCTGCCGGGAACCGGTGCCGGTGTGCGGACGCTGATCTCGGACGACGTCGTCTGGCTTGCTTATGCAATCCACCACTATTGCAGCGTGACAGGTGACAAGAGCCTGCTTGAGGAAGAGCTGCCGTTCGTCGAGGGGCCGGAGCTGCTCGAGGGGCAGCATGACTCATTCTTCCGTCCGGAAGTTTCGGATGACAAGGTCAGCATTTACGAGCATGCGGCCCTGGCACTTGATCTCGCAATCAAGCGCAAGGGAGAAAACGGCCTGCCGCTGATCCTGGGCGGCGACTGGAACGACGGCATGAATCGCGTCGGAATCCATGGCAAGGGCACGAGCGTCTGGCTCGGCTGGTTCCTGGCTGGCGCGTTGCGGTCCTTTACGCCTTACGCTGAAGAGCGGGGTGACACTGCTCGCGTCGAACGCTGGACAAAGCATCTCGCCGAGCTGAAGGCAGCACTCGAACGCGCAGCATGGGATGGTACTTACTACCGCCGGGGTACCTTCGACGACGGCAGTCTGCTTGGATCAAAGGAAAGTCTGGAATGCCAGATTGACTCGATCGCGCAGTCCTGGAGTGTGCTTTCCGGCGAAGGCGATCCGGATCACGCGGTAAAGGCCATCGACGCGGTCATGAACCGTCTCGTCGACAGGGAAGCACGGATCATCCGTCTGTTTACCCCGCCTTTTGCCACGTCGGCTAAGGATCCGGGTTACATCAAGTCCTACCCGCCGGGTGTCCGTGAGAATGGCGGCCAATACACGCATGCCGCCACCTGGGTGGTCATGGCGCTCGCCGAACTCAACCGAGGCGACGATGCGATGGCCTGCTTCGAGCTTCTGAATCCGATCAACCACTCTTCGGATAGGGCCTCGGCTGAACACTACCGGGTGGAGCCCTACGTCATCGCTGCCGACGTCTATGGCGAAGGGGCGCTGAAAGGGCGCGGAGGCTGGACGTGGTACACGGGTTCTGCGGGCTGGCTGTACCGGGCTGCGGTCGAAGGCATTCTCGGTATCCGATTGAAAGATAAGCGTGTCTTCGTTCGCCCGGCGCTGCCGAGCGGCTGGGATGGCTTCACGGCGGAGATCGAACATTCGGGTGAGAAATACCGCATTTCGGTCTCAAAATCGTCCAATCCGGACGGCTACACTCTGTCTATCAACGACAGCGAAGTCGCCGATCCTAAATCGGGATATCCGCTCGGATAGCAGCATTTTCCACGCGCTCACTCCGGCGATTCGTTGTGGCCAGAAGGAGGAACCCTTTTGGCCACAACCGCGTTTGCAAATCAAACCAGGAGACACATCATGGCGGCTTTGCCGAAGAATCCGGTCGGCGCTCGGTGCATGTCCCACTCCCCCGCAAGGCCACAGCGCGATACGAGACTTGATGTCTTGCGGGGCCTTGCCCTCATCACGATTTTCATCAATCACGTTCCCGGCCAGATACTCGAAGATCTGACGACGAAGAATTTTGGCTTTTCCGACGCGGCCGAAGCCTTCGTGCTGATCTCGGGTATTGCCGTTGGCCTTGCCTATGGTTCAGGCTTCAAGGTCGGCCGGCGGCTGGAGATGGCGAAGAAAGCTGTGAAGCGCGCTTTCACACTTTATCTCGCCCATATGATCACGACCTTCATAACGCTCGCATTGTTCATCTGCGGCGCCTGGCTGTTCCACCGGCCGGGATTGCTGGTCGAGATCAATATCCTCGCCGTCCTGATGAACCTGAAGGAAGGCATCCCGGCCTTGCTGCTGCTCGGCCACCAGATCGGCTACAACAACATCCTGCCGATGTACGGTGCCTTGATGCTCATGGTGCCTGTGATCCTGCTCCTGAACTCGATCCATCCGCTCCTGGCGCTCGGTGTTTCGGGGGCCGTCTGGCTGCTTGCAGGCATCTATCAGATCGCTCCGCACAACATGCTCATTGCCGACTACTGGTTCCTCAATCCGCTGTCCTGGCAGTTCATTTTCACGATCGGCATCGTCGCCGTCATGCATGTGAAGCGCGGCGGCAGGCTGCCCCAGCACCCGGCCCTGTTCATCCTGGCCTCGGGCTATGTAGCGCTCTCCTTCGCCTGGGTGGTCGGCCACCTCTGGGCCTTGGGGAACTCGCTTGCCGCGCTTGGGCTGTCGCCGGTTCTCACCGGTTTCGACAAGACCTTCCTGTCGCTGCCGAGACTGCTGCATGTTCTGGCGCTCGCCTATCTGGTTATCAATATCCCGGCGCTGTCGAGCGCGCTGCGCCGTCCGGCGGATCATCCGCTGACGATCATCGGCCGTCACTCGTTGAACATATTCGTTGCAGGAACCATCCTGGCGATGGTCGGGCAGGTGCTGCTTTACGTGACCAACCACGACCAGATCTTTGGGCCTGTCCTTGTTATTGTCGGCATTGCCGTTCAGTTCGCCTATGCCTATCACCTCGAGCGGAAACGCATCGGCGGCAGCGCGAAAACCATATCGATGGGAGGAACTGCTCCCATTCCTGTCCCCGTCCGCGTCAATGAGGACCAGAAGTTTTATCGCGATAGCCGAAACAACTAATTGCTCTGGTGTTCGGCGCAGGGTCTGCGCCGCCGGCACCGCTGGTGCTCGCAGTCAGGGGCTTCGTAAGCAGGGCTTTGGCCGAGAAAAACAGTCTAGACATGCGGACATTCGGCATATGTTCCAGACCTGACACCTAAAACCAGTCGCCGGCAGGCGGCTGCCGGACTTGGGTCGAGTTGCGTCCAGGAAACCTCGAGCGGCCAGCCGGTCCCAAGAAGGGAAGGCAAACGTTAACCACACGAGCCTAACAGTCTCATGGAAACATGGATCGATTCGATGGCATCTTCTTTCGACACTCATTTCGCTGCGCTGACCACGAGTGAAATCGTGATATTTCCGAACCGCCCCCGGCCGGGCGATATCGAGCGCTGCGCCGCGGCTCTTGATGATCTGCATGGGGAAGCGGCTGTCGCGTTCTGGAAGGCGGAGTGCCGTCTGCTGGCGGATGAGCTGACGCGATGCGGGTTGGGCGAGGCGAAGATACGGGAGCGCGTCCTATCTTTCCAGGCCGCAGTTCAGGCTGCGCTGGTGGAGAGGCACCAGATGCGGGCCATAGCCGAAAGCCGTGTAGCGCAAGACAGAAAGCGCCGCAGCGTCTAACCATCCTCCGCCTCAACTCGCCGGCCCCGGCGCCATACATTTCTTGCGCGTTCATCTATTCTAGGGCGTTAAGTCCGTCGTCGACTGACGCGCCCATTAGCGGACCACCAAATGGAAGCTCACCAACAAAAACGGCCGGAAGTTTCCTTCCGGCCGTTTCAGTTCGTCTTTCAATTTGGTTAAGCGGCTTCGGTCGTATGAGCCTTGCGGACTTCTGCGTCCGTCAGGATACCGCTGGCGCGAAGCAAGGCAGCGAAGCGGCCGTTGCTATGGCTGAGCTCGTCGAAGCTGCCCTGCTCGACAACGCTGCCGCCGTCGAGGAACAGCACCTTGTCCGCTTCGCGTACCGTCGACAGACGATGCGCAATGATGAAGGTGGTGCGGTTCTGACGGAGGTTGTCAATCGCAGCCTTCACGCGGTTCTCGGTTTCCACGTCGAGCGCGCTGGTCGCCTCGTCGAGTACCAGGATCGGTGCGTCCTTGAGGATGGCACGGGCGATGGCGACACGTTGGCGCTCGCCGCCCGAGAGTCTGTTGCCGCGCTCTCCGACATGGGTCT
>NZ_JBNDHS010000055.1:0-41733 GCF_056755095.1 Rhizobium sp. SVR5-9E
GGCGGCCAGCCTCCGATCCTTCGAGGCCGCACCCTTCGGGCTCCACACCTCAGGATGAGGCTGGATTGGGCGCGCGGAGAACAGAGACGCTGCAAGCGTAGACTTAGCCAGACGTCATGGCGACATCCGCATTTGACTTGCCAGCAAGGCGCAGACGATCAGCCCTCATCCTGAGGCGCGCAGGCGAAGCCGCAGCCTCGAAGGACGAGGGCGGGTAATGGAGCTTCGGTAGTGGCCAGCCTCCGATCCTTCGAGGCTGCGCCCTTCGGGCTTCGCACCTCAGGATGAGGCTGGAGAAAGCGTCGTCCGCAAACAGTAAGGGCGCCGAAGCGCCCTTACTTATCTTATCCCATCCATCCATTGTGAATTAGCTCATCAGCTGCAACCGCTCGTACTTCCGCAGGTGTCGCACTTCTCGCAGGTGCCGTTGCGCACCATCGTGAAGTTCTGGCACTCGGAGCACATGTTGCCGGTGTAGCCCTGCATGATGGAGCGGGCGCGGCGTTCGGCTTCGACCTTCTTGGCTTCCGTCTTCGCCGATGCAGCGTCGGCTGCGGCCTTGTCGGAGAAGAGGGCGGTTGCCTGGTCTTCGCTGACAAGTTCCTCGCTCACCTCTTCGGCGATCTCTTCGGCCAATTCCTTGGCGCGCTCCTCGTAATCGCGCTTGAAGGCGACGATTTCGGAGGTGGAGATGGCGACGGTCGGTTCCAGCTTGCGGGCGGCAGCGCCTGCGAACGAGGTGACCGTGCCACCTGAAGAGGCGCGGGCGGGGGCGGCGGTGGCCGCACCCTTCGGCTCGCCGACCTGACGGTCGCCGCCGGTGCCGGGAACCAGCGTCGGCTTATAGCCGCGGGTCCAGCCGGTCGAGACGAGGTTCGTCTTGCCTTCCTGGATGCCCTTGCCGAGCGCCGTGTTGGAGAAGTCCGACGTGTCGACATGCGCCAGATCGTGGCGGCCGAGGTAGGAGACGGCGAGTTCGCGGAACACGTAGTCGAGGATCGACGTGGCGTTCTTGATCGCGTCGTTGCCGATGACCATGCCGGCCGGCTCGAACTTGGTGAAGGTGAAGGCCTCCACATATTCTTCGAGCGGCACGCCGTACTGCAGGCCGAGCGAGATGGCGATCGCGAAGTTGTTCATCATCGCCCGGAAGGCCGCACCTTCCTTGTGCATGTCGATGAAGATTTCGCCGAGGCGGCCATCGCCGAATTCGCCGGTGCGCAGGTACACCTTGTGTCCGCCGACGGCGGCCTTCTGGGTATAGCCCTGGCGGCGGTTCGGCAGCTTTTCACGCTCGCGGGTGACGCGTTCGATCACACGCTCGATGATCTTCTCGGTGACGGTGACGGCCTGGGCCGCGACCGGCTGCTGCAGCAGCTCTTCCAGCGCATCCTCGTCGCCTTCCTCCTCGATCAGCGAGGCGTTCAGCGGCTGCGACAGCTTGGAACCGTCGCGGTAAAGCGCGTTCGCCTTGAGGCCGAGCTTCCAGGAGAGCATGTAGGCGCTCTTGCAATCCTCGACGGTGGCATCGTTCGGCATGTTGATCGTCTTGGAGATCGCACCCGAGATGAAGGGCTGGGCAGCCGCCATCATGCGGATGTGGCTCTCGACCGAGAGGTAGCGCTTGCCGATCTTGCCGCAGGGGTTGGCGCAATCGAAGACGGCGAGGTGCTCGTTCTTCAGGAACGGCGCGCCCTCAAGCGTCATCGCACCGCAAACGTGAACGTTTGCCGCTTCGATGTCTTTCTTCGAGAAGCCGAGATGATCGAGCAGGTTGAAGCTCATGTCGGAGAGCTGCTCGTCGGAAACCTTCAGGGTTTCCTTGAGGAAGTCGGTGCCGAGCGTCCACTGGTTGAAGACGAACTTGATGTCGAAGGCACTCTTCAGTGCGCCGTTGACCGCCTCGACCTTCTCGTCGGTGAAGCCCTTGGCCTTCAACGTCGAGGGGTTGATAGCCGGTGCCTGGTTCAGGTTGCCGTGGCCGACAGCGTAAGCTTCGATCTCGGCGATCTGGCTTTCCGAATAGCCCAGCGTGCGGAGAGCCTCCGGAACGGCGCGGTTGATGATCTTGAAGTAGCCGCCGCCGGCAAGCTTCTTGAACTTGACCAGTGCGAAGTCGGGCTCGATGCCGGTCGTGTCGCAGTCCATGACAAGGCCGATCGTGCCGGTCGGTGCGATGACCGAGACCTGCGCATTGCGGTAGCCGTGCTTCTCGCCGAGTTCGATGGCCTTGTCCCAGGCGCACTTGGCATGGGCGGCGAGATCCTGGTCCGGGTTTTCGGAGTGGATCAGCGCAACCGGGTTGACCGACAGCGCTTCGTAGCCGGAGGTCTCGCCGTAGGCGGCGCGGCGATGGTTGCGCATGACGCGCAGCATGCTCTCGCGGTTCGGTGCGAAGTTCGGGAACGGTCCGAGCTCGGCAGCCATTTCGGCTGATGTTGCGTAGCAGATGCCGGTCATGATCGCCGTCAGCGAGCCCGCGATGGCGCGGCCTTCTGCGCTGTCGTAGGGAATGCCGGACGACATCAGCAGGCCGCCGATATTCGCGTAGCCGAGGCCGAGCGTGCGGTATTCGTAGGAGAGTTCGGCGATCCGCTTCGACGGGAACTGCGCCATCATGACCGAGACTTCGAGCACGACGGTCCACAGGCGGACGGCATGTTCGTAGTCGGCGATGTCGATGCGCTTCGTCGCCCTGTCCTTGAACTGCAGCAGGTTCAGCGAGGCGAGGTTGCAGGCCGTGTCGTCGAGGAACATGTATTCCGAGCACGGGTTCGAGCCGCGGATCTGGCCGCCGGCCGGCGAGGTGTGCCAGTCGTTCATCGTCGTGTTGAAGTGCAGGCCGGGGTCCGCCGATGCCCAGGCGGCGTACGAGATCGATTCCCAGAGGTCGCGGGCCTTCAGCGTCTTCATGACCTTGCCGTCCTTGCGGGCGGTCAGGTGCCAGTCGCCGTCGTTTTCGACGGCGCGCAGGAAGTCGTCCTTGATCGAGACGGAGTTGTTGGAGTTCTGGCCGGAAACGGTGAGGTAGGCTTCGCTATCCCAGTCCGTATCGTAGGTCTTGAACTCCATGTCCGTGTAGCCCTGGCGAGCGAACTGGATGACGCGCTGGACGTAGTTCTCCGGAACCTGGTCCTTCTTGGCAGCGCGGATTTCGCGCTTCAGCGCAGGGTTTTTGTTCGGGTCGAAGCAATCGCCGTCATCGCCGCCTTCGCAGTTCACGCAGGCCTTCATGATCGCCTTCAGATGCTTGGCGACGATCTTGGAACCGGTGACGAGGGCGGCAACCTTCTGCTCTTCCTTGACCTTCCAGTTGATGTATTCCTCGATATCCGGATGGTCGATGTCGACGACGACCATCTTGGCGGCGCGGCGCGTCGTGCCGCCCGACTTGATCGCGCCGGCAGCGCGGTCGCCGATCTTCAGGAAGCTCATCAGGCCGGAGGAACGGCCGCCGCCGGACAGCTTTTCGCCTTCGCCGCGCAGCATCGAGAAGTTGGAGCCGGTGCCGGAGCCGTACTTGAAGAGGCGCGCTTCGCGCACCCAGAGGTCCATGATGCCGCCCTCGTTAACGAGGTCGTCTTCGACGGACTGGATGAAGCAGGCATGCGGCTGCGGGTGCTCATAGGCAGACTTCGACTTCACCAGCTTGCCGGTAAAGGGGTCGACATAGAAGTGACCCTGGCCGGGGCCGTCGATGCCGTAGGCCCAGTGCAGGCCGGTGTTGAACCACTGCGGGGAGTTCGGGGCAACACGCTGGGTGGCGAGCATGTAGGCAAGCTCGTCCTTGAAGGCAGAGGCATCTTCTTCGGACGAGAAATAGCCGCCCTTCCAGCCCCAATAGGTCCAGGTGCCGGCAAGACGGTCGAAGACCTGGCGCGCATCGGTTTCCGAGCTATACTGCTCTTCCTTCGGAAGGCTCTTCAACGCGGCTTCGTCGGCAACGGAGCGCCACAGGAAGGAAGGAACGTCGTTTTCCTCAACCTTCTTCAGCTTTGCCGGAACGCCGGCCTTGCGGAAATACTTCTGCGCCAGGATGTCGGCCGCGACCTGGGAGAACTGCGCGGGAACGTCAATGTTCTCCAGGCGGAAAACGATCGAACCGTCGGGGTTCTTGATCTCGCTCGTCGCCTTGCGGAATTCGATCTCCGCGTAAGCGCTTTGACCTGCCTTTGTGAAACGGCGTTCTATGCGCATTTCCTTGAACCTCTATTTGCGCGCCCCCATCCCCTTGACCAAGGCGCAAGTTTCCTCATCCGGCGGCGCCGGAAGATGCGCAGCCAGTTCTCGTTTCCGTATCGTGACAGGAGTGTCATTGCAGAATGACTTCCCTGTATCTTGTGGTGATGGTGGCTGCAAACGCTAAATATAGTATTAACAGCTTCTTATCGCCAGTCCCGGATGTCACTTTTTGAAGAACAAAATCGCGCGCAAAATCCCTCAGGGGCAGGCCCCCGTCATGGATGCAATGCCTTGATTCACGCTTGAGTTTTGAAAAGAACCGGCCTCGTTAATTCCGGTTCAGCTACCGCCGAAACATCGGAAATCATTAAGTGAGAAACAGGTGATTCCGTCAAGGGGTGGTCGTTAAGGAAGCATTCACCACAACATATTGTGGACGGGGCTGTGGAGACTGGGGAAAAGCCTGAAGCGCCTGATCCTCAGGGGTTTTGAGGGTCCCAAGTGCCCAAAAGCGCAGGCGAGAAGAAAAAGTCGACCGAAATCCAAACCTATCAGTTGTATTTCTCGCCTCAATCGGCATTGCGATTCGGAGAGCCCCCAGAAGGCGTCGAGAGCAGCGTGAGGACTTTAATCCGTCCCGGAATGCCGTCTTTCTTGCCTCGGACGGTTGCTCTGTGTGATTCGGGCCACGAACAGGCATCGACCTGTGCCCTGGTAATCGCGCCACACCGTAGATCCGCAAGATTGCCAACTGCCAACCGGCGCAGCATGAGGCTTTGCCGGGATGGCAGGGCAGCGTCAGCGCGGTGCTTTGGCAATCGGCTCCTGGTAGCTGAAGCCCATGTCCCAGGGGAAGTAGATCCAGGTATCCTGGCTGACTTCCGTCACGAAGGTGTCAATCGTCGGCACGCCGAGGGGCTTGGCATAGACGCAGGCGAAATGCGCCTTGGGGAGCATGGCGCGGACCTGCACCGCCGTCTTGCCGGTATCGGTCAGATCGTCGACGACGAGGATTCCTTCGCCGCCATTCTCCTTGAGTTCCGGCGCAATGCCCTTCAGCACCATCATGTCCCCTTGGTTCACATAGTCGTGATAGGAGGCGACGCAGACCGTTTCGATCAGGCGGATGTTGAGTTCCCGGCAGATGATCGCCGCCGGCACCAGTCCGCCACGGGTGATGCAGACGATGCCCTTGAATTCTTTGTTAAGGCCGGCGATGCGCCAGGCAAGCGCGCGGGCATCGCGATGGAACTGATCCCAGGAAACGGGAAAGGCTTTATCGGGGAGGGACATCGAACTGCTCCGCAGGCGTAAAGAGGCAAACCGCCGGCGATCAAACGCAGTCCGTCAAACACAAATCGCGCAGCCTGAACTGCGCGAAAGGAAATGCCGGAGGCAGTCGCCGGTCGCTGCAATTAGCGGGATTTGCATCCAAAACGCAAGTCCCGCCGCTTCGTCAGCGGGAGAGCAGCGTGAGTGCGGTCATCGACTGCAGCACAGCTTTCGTCGTGCCGCCGAAGATCATCTGCCAGAGGCGCGAATGCGTGTAGGCGCCCATGACGAGAAGGTCGATGCTGCTGTCAGAGAGGCGGTTTTCAATCACGCTCGAAGCGCTCTTGTGAGCGCTTTCGGCGACCGCAAGCGTGGCCTTCACGCCGTGGCGGGCAAGGGTTGCGGCGATCTCGGCTCCCGCCAGGCCCGCGGTCTGCATCGCCGTGTCCACAGGGTCGACGGAGAACACTTCGACCTCATCGGCCGCCTTCAGGAACGGCATGGCATCGAATGTCGCGCGTGCGGCCTCTTTCGAGCCGTTCCAGGCGATCATCACCCGTTTGATCGGCTTTGGCTGGCGCATGATGTAGGGGATGATCAGAACCGGGCGGCCGCTTTCGAAGAGGAAACTGTCGATGTCGGCTTGGTTGTCCGACGGCTTCGAAGGATCAGCCTGCGAGGCAATCAAGAGGTCCGCGCTGCGGGCGCTCTCGATCAGCGGGGCCGAACCGTATCCCGCCGCGGTGGCAAAGCTGCGCCATTCGAACGACACGCCCGAAGCCCCGGCTTTCTGGCGAAAGATGCGCTCCACCTCGACGGTCTCGGTGTGGGCCATATCCTGCAGGGCCTGAAGGGCGACCGGATCGGGAATTTCCATCGGCGCAACCAGCGGGACTGCTGAAATGCTTTCGGCATGGAGCCCGATGACGTGAGCGTCGTGTTCGGCGGCAATGGAAAACGCAAAATCGGCGGCAGCGCGGCTGCAGTCGGCCGTATCGAGAATGGTGAGTATGGTTTTGTAAGACATATCAATTCTCCTTGGCGGCTGAAAATAAGCTCCGCAGGCAAGGAATGCGTTCGCTGCCGGAACGGTTCCGGGCGAGGGTAATCCCTGCGTGAACGGCTCAAGCTTCTGCGGAATGGTTTTCCGAAATCTCCCTGGCTTTGCGAATGTCCTCGATCATGGCGTGAACTTCGGCGCCTGCGGCGTCCACGGTTGCCTGCGACCGGCCGCGCACGACGATTTCCGTTGAAAATTTCTGGCCGATGTAGCGCGGATAAGAGCCGATGCTGGTTTCCGGATGGGCCTTTTGAATGGCGGCGAGCGGCATGCCGATCTCGCCCTCCGCATAGGGAGAGGCGATGGCGAGCGAGAGCATGCGCGTTCCGGTGCGAAGCGTCGGCAGAACATTGTCGACCATTGCCTGGAACACTTGCGGCACGCCGGCCATCACGTAGACGTTGCCGATGACGAAGCCCGGCGCAGTCGAGACGGGATTGGCGATGTGTGCGGCACCGCGCGGCATGCGCGCCATGCGCTGGCGGGCTTCGGTGAATTCTATCTCGCGGCGCTTGTACATGTCACCGAGCAGTGTCATTGCCGCCGCATCATGCTCGCAGGGCACTCCGAAAGCCTTGGAGACCGCATCCGCGGTGATGTCGTCATGCGTCGGGCCGATGCCGCCCGACGTGAAGACGTAATCATATTTGCTTCGCAGAGCATTCAAGGCATCGGCGATCGCCTGTTCGTCGTCGGCGACGATACGCACCTCTTTGAGATCGATGCCGGACAGCAGAAGCATATCCGCCAGATGGCCAATATTCTTGTCCTTGGTCCGGCCGGACAAGAGTTCGTCGCCGATGGCGAGCATGGCGGCGGTGACGAGGGTTTCATTGCTCATGAAAGATTTCCAATAGTGGGGCTTCGCTAAAGGTAGCGCCCTTTTTCGGGGTTGCAAACGGCGGCACTCCGTCGCGCAAGGCGCAATGGAAACGACAAGTGAATTTTCGTCTACATCGAGTGAACACTGAGTTACTCCCGAACGGGTTATGCTGGCAGGAGCGCACTGCTAAAACCCCGCCCGTCACCAGTTCAAGCCCATGTCTCAAGGGAGTTCATTATGGCGAAGGTTCTCGTTCTCTATTATTCCGCGTATGGCCACATCGAAACAATGGCATATGCCGTTGCGGAAGGTGCCAGATCGGCCGGTGCCGAGGTTACTGTCAAGCGCGTTCCGGAACTGGTGCCGGAAGAAGTCGCCAAGGCTTCCCACTTCAAGCTTGATCAAGCTGCTCCGATCGCTACCCCGGAAGAGCTTAGCGACTACGATGCGATCATCGTGGGCGCCGGCACGCGTTTCGGCACCGTTGCATCGCAGATGCGCAACTTCTGGGACCAGACGGGTGGCCTCTGGTTCGCCGGCAAGCTCGTCGGCAAGGTAGGCTCGGTATTCACCTCGTCCGCCACGCAGCATGGCGGCCAGGAGTCGACCATCCTCGGCTTCATCCCGACGTTCCTGCACCAGGGCATGGTCGTCGCCGGTCTTCCCTATGCCTTCCAGGGCCAGATGGGCGTGGATGAGATCAAGGGCGGCTCGCCCTACGGCGCCTCGACGATCACGAACGGAGACGGCTCGCGTCAGCCTTCGGCAATCGAACTCGAGGGCGCAAAGTATCAGGGCGCGCACGTTGCAAAGCTCGCCGCAAAGCTCGCCGGCTAAAACCTACGCACGACAGAGAAACGGCGCGGTTTATTGCCGCGCCGTTTCTTGTTCAAAGCAGGCATGGCCGGCTAGTGGATCGCCATGGACGTCGCGGCATTGATCCTGGTTGTATCCGGCCCGTTGTAGGTATCGATCAACCGTGAAGCGATCTCCTCGATTGTCCTGTGTCCGTCGTTGTAGAGATCAATGGCGGCGCTGCATAGCACTTGGGTTCTCGTATCGTTCACCGACGCCCCATAGTGTCGGTACCACGCCTGAACTGCCCCAGACAGCATCTTGAAATCGGCTTCGCGTATTGGTCTGCAGGAAGTGAACATCCGAAACCCCTCTAACCTGTACAGGCAGGGGGCATAGTATTCGGGTTATATAAGCGGTCAATGATGTAATCGCGCTACGTCCGTTTTCGTACCTTGGACGCTCACCTCGCAACATCATGCCTGCCGATTCACGGACATCCAGGAACACTTGTGGCGTAGAGAAGTTTTCCCTCATCAAGCGCGGAAGCCAAGAGGAGGACACCGTGGCCGTAGTTCTGATCGGCGCAGCCCTCGTGATCTGCGGAACATTCCTCCTGTTCCGGGAGGCACTCGGCCGGCGCCCGCTCAGCGATCCGCACCGAACTTCCTTTACCGACACCAAGCGGACATTGGAGCCGAGCGGACAGGGGCTTCGCTTTCTGGGAGTGACGAGAAACTGGCTGGGTCTGGGTTTGGCAGCGGCCGGAGCGGCGCTGTTGATCTTGGCGGCTTACATGTAGCACGCGCACCGGTCCGATACCGTACTAGTACCTTTGGGCGGGTTTGCGGTGGTTGCGTTATCTGGCATTCTGCTACTGGGACACACAGAGATCGTGGGTCCACCTGCCGCAGGGTTTTGAAGGTCCCCGCGGCACGAGGTGCGACAGGGCTCGCTTTCCAACCCTTCGGCGAGCCCTCGTCGTGCCTTAGCTACTGCTCCCTGCGCCATGCCGACCTTCGCTCCCTTATGCGCCGGTAACCTCAACAGGCGTCTTCATGATGATTTCACGATGCGGGTAGGGGATGGAAATACCCGCTGCCTTGAACGCGTCCCACAAAGCCATGAGGACTTCGCCGCGAACGTTCGTCAGTCCGTTGCTCGGATCGGAGATCCAGAATCTCAGCTTGAAATCGAGCGATGATGCACCAAACCCTATCATCCAGCAGACTGGCTTGGCGTAGGTGCTGGCAACGCGGGGAATGGTTTGCGCGGCCTCGATCGCGATGCGGACAACCTCGTGCGGATCGCTGTCATATGAAGTTCCGAAGCTCACTTCGATGCGGACATACTCACTGGAGAACGACCAGTTCACGACCTGCTGAGAAATGAAGTCTTCGTTCGGAATGAGATACTCCTTGCCATCTCTGGTGATGACCGAGACGAAGCGGGAGCGCAGGTCACGGATCGAGCCGAAAGTCTCCCCCAGCGTAATCGTGTCGCCTGGTTTGATGGATTTATCGAGCAGGATGATGATTCCGGAGATGAAGTTGGAGACGACCTTCTGCAGGCCAAAACCGATGCCGACGCCGACTGCACCCGAAAAGATCGTGAGTGCCGTCAAGTCGATGCCTGTTGCAGATAGGGCAATTGCGCCCGCAACGACGATCAGCCCTATCTTGATCAATTTGCTGATGAGGACCTTCAAGGATGGTGTGAGATCCGCGGATTTTTGTATCCAGTTGGAGGACATGTTGCCGATCAGCACCGCGAGCCAGATCATCGCGACAGAAAGGACGATGGCCTTCACGACAAGCAACATCGACAACCGAACCGCACCGAGATTGACGGCGACGCCATCGAGGGCTGCCAGAAGCGCGCCGTCGAGCCCAAGCGCGTAAAGTGCAAAGTAGAGCCAGCCGACGGCGGCAACCACCCGCGCCAGAGTTTGATTTCTGATGATGCGCGTGAGCACCGATATGACGAACCACGCCACCGCCAGCGTAAGTGCTGTCGACACGAGCCACCGGTGCGAGGGCCATGCAAATCGCAGCAGGACCACATCCGCAATTGCAAGCCACACAATGAGAAAGAGCCAGCGAAGCCGCCGCATGAACGCGATGATGACGCGCAGCAGGTCCGGATTGCCCTTGATCGTACGGGCGCGGGATTCCACTGCCGGCTCTATCCGTTTGGCCAAGAAACCGGAAAGCAGGTAACCGACGAGGATCAGGGCGGACTGATAGAGCGTCCACTCGTTCAGAAGGAAAGTCTGCAGCCAGGATCGGGCAGCGTTGACCGCCTCTACGAAATCCATCGTCTTTCTCGTCGTCGTTCTCCGGGATAACCGGCAGGGGCGGGATTTTGTTCAAAATCGCGAGATCGAATCGCCTTGGCGGAACGAGATTTCCCCTCGAATCGATTGGCGCGAGGTCCGGCGGATGCAGATGCTTTTAGTTTCTGCCTGGCGTAGCACGCGGCGCTACGCTCTGTTTATTTGGTGCGGGCGACGGGAATCGAACCCGTACAGCCAAAGGCCGAGGGATTTTAAGTCCCTTGCGTCTACCAGTTTCGCCACGCCCGCATGCCTTTTCCCTTCAAGCACTTGGGCGATTCAGTCAAGCAGATGTTTTGCAACTCTCAGGAAGGTCTATCCCTGAGCAGGTACCGTTTTGATCCTCTGCCTAGTCTGCAGACGCCGGTAGACGGCGCGGCCGGCGAGAATCCCGAGCGTGGCTCCGGCGGCTTTGACAACCACATCGTGCAGACGCGCATGACGTGTCGGCGACAGGTATTGCAACGATTCGATCGCAAGCGCACCGAAGATCAAGAAGAGTGCGACGAGCTTCCACTGCCGCGGATAGGCGATTGCGAAGACGAAGCCCGCGACGACATAGGCAAGCGCGCGGTCGCCATCGACGGTCGTGATCGTATGCGGCCTGAGCTCGATCGGCGAAACGGTAACGAAAATGATGGCCGCAAGCAGCAGCCAGGCGAGCGGTCGAAGGAGACGTGAAATCATCATACTGTCACGTTTAGCAACATTGCCAGGCAAGCGCACCGGGCAACGGCGATAAACCGCCGTAACGCTTAAAAAAGCCCTCCGTGGGGCCAGGAACCGAAAGGGCGCTGAATCGGCTTCTTTTGCCAGCCGACCTATGCCATAGCGGTGTCCGGATAAGGAATGCACCGATGACCATTACACGACAGGATGTAGAGCGCGCTGAAGAAGCGGTGCGCAGCCTCTTTCCCGCGACACCGCTGCAGCTCAACGACCATCTTTCGGCCCGCTATGGCGCTGAAATCTGGCTGAAGCGGGAAGACCTGTCGCCTGTCCGTTCCTACAAGATTCGCGGCGCCTTCAACTTCTTCCGCAAGGCGATCGCAGAAGGCGGCGGCGAGCGCGTCTTCGTCTGCGCTTCGGCGGGCAATCATGCGCAGGGCTTTGCCTATGTCTGCCGTCACTTCGGGGTGCAGGGCGTTGTCTTCATGCCGGTGACCACACCGCAGCAGAAGATCGACAAGACCCGCATCTTCGGCGCGGAGTTCATCACCATCAAGCTCTATGGCGACTTCTTCGATCAGTGCTACCAGGCCGCGCGCGACCATGCGGAAGCTGCCGGAGGCGTCATGGTCCCGCCGTTCGACCATGAGGACATCATCGAAGGACAGGCGACGGTCGCCGCCGAGATCATGCAGCAGCTGCCGGAGGGCAGGGTGCCCGACATGCTGATCATGCCGGTCGGCGGCGGCGGACTTGCCGCGGGGATCACCGGCTATCTTGCTGGCTCGCTGCCGAAATCCGCATTCGTGTTTACCGAGCCGGCGGGCGCGCCAAGTCTCAGGCGGAGCATGGAGGCGGGCGAGGTGGTCACCCTCCAGAAAGTCGACAATTTCGTCGATGGCGCAGCCGTCGGCCGAATCGGAGACCTCAATTTCGCGGCCCTGAAGGGTTTTTCCTCGCAGCAGGTCATGCTGATGCCGGAAAATGCGATCTGCGTGACGATCTCGGAAATGCTGAATGTCGAAGGCGTCGTACTGGAGCCTGCAGGGGCGCTGTCGCTGACTGCCCTTGCCGCGATGGATCCGCAGACCCTCCGCGGCAAGACCATCGTTGCCATCGTCTCCGGCGGCAATTTCGACTTCGAACGGCTGCCTGATGTCAAGGAGCGCGCCATGCGCTACGCCGGTCTGAAGAAATATTTCATCCTGCGGATGCCTCAGCGTCCGGGCGCACTTCGCGATTTCCTCAATCTGCTGGGTCCGGACGACGATATCGCCCGCTTCGAATATCTCAAGAAGACGGCGCGCAACTTCGGTTCGGTCCTGATCGGCATCGAAACCACGGCACCGGAGAACTTCGCGACGCTGATTGCGAATTTTGAAAAGGCGGGCTTGGGCTTCGAGGACATCACCGAGAACGAGATCCTCGCCAACCTCATCATTTGACTTTGCGGGCGGCTGCGGCCCGTGCTAAATGCGATATATGGCTTCGATCTTTTCCAGTATTGTCTCGATCTTTTCCGGCGGCAAATCCGCCGAAGACAGCGCAGCGCCTAAGGGCGAACCGCAGCTTTATGGCGATTGCGCCATCTATGCCGAGCCGCGGAAGGAAGGCAGCCAGTTCCGCTTGGCGGGCCGCATCGAAAAGACGGTCGGCGACGAGGTTCTGGTGCGCAATTTCATCCGCGCCGACGTGTTTTCCTCTTCAGACGATGCGATCGAGTGCACCGTGCGCAAGGCACAGCAGATCATCGATCAGCACGGCCCGTCGCTTTTCGGCGACGGCGAAAAGGAGCGTCAGGTTTAGCCTGACGCTGAAATGCTCTTCCTCGGAATGCCATCGGCGAGTGGCTGCAGCACGGGATGCGCGTCGTCCTGATGCACCCCTAGTTTCACGACGACTGCCGGACCTGACCGTTTCTTAACCCTATCGCGCTATGCAGATCTGGTTAGAGAGCGGAAGGCGTGATGGCAATTCTCAACCTCGGTCTCATTGTGCTGCAAGCCCTCGGCTATTTCACGCTGATGGTGACCTTGCTGCATTTCCGCCATCGGCTTGGCCTTGGCGTCTTCATGACGGCGCTCGGCGTCATGCATTTTCTCGAGACGTACCTCGCCGCCGTTTTCTATGTGTCACTACCCTTCGGCGTCGCATCGCCGGGATCGTCGGTGTTCTTCGCTGGCAAGTTGATGATGATCCTGATGCTTTATCTTCAGGAGGACGCCTCGACGGTCCGGCAGCCGATCTACGGCCTGTTCATCGGCAATCTCCTGACAGTCGCGATCGCTTGGATTCTGCAGCTGCATCAGACCGTCGAAGTTTCGCCCGGCAACGGCGCCGATTTCGCTTTCCTGAACGAAATGGGCTGGCTGATGGTCTGGGGCACGACGCTGCTCTATCTCGATGCGCTCGGCATCATCCTGCTTTATGAGCGCCTCGGCCGCTGGATCAGACGGAATGTGATTTTTCGTTTCATGATCTGCGGCCTTGTCTTGCTGACGTTTGACCAGATCGGCTTCTTCGGCGCCTTGCACCTTTTCCTCGACGTGCCGCTCGCAGCGTTCTGGGGCGGCTGGATCGCGAAGATGTTCGCGATCTTCGTCTACACCGCACTCTTTGCTGTCTACGAGGTTTATATTCGCCGAAAGGCTATTTCAGGTGCGCCGCGCTCCCTCAGCGACCTGTTCGGCGATCTGACCTTCCGCGAGCGGTACAATGATCTTCTCGAACGGACGGGCAGGGACATTTTGACGGGCGTTTACGACCGCTCACGCATGGAGTTGGAAGCGCCGGTGATGGTGCGTGAAGCGTTGCGTCAGGGGCACTTCGTAACCGTCATCATCATCGACGCCGACCATTTCAAGGACGTCAACGATAACTTCGGCCACCTGCAGGGCGACGAGGTGCTGAAGGCAATCACGTCCCGGCTTGGAACGATCCTGCGTTCTGCAGACAGGGTGTTCCGCTTCGGCGGTGAAGAATTCGTCGCTATTTGCCCGGGTACGAGCCACCAAGAGGGGCTGCTGGTCGCCGAACGCCTCAGATGGGCGATCGCGACGAGCGTCAGGACGCCGGACGCGCAGTCCGTCACTGTCAGCATCGGCGTTGCAACGGCGGACGAGGATGGCGTGAGCTTTACAACCGTTCTCTCCGCGGCGGATGAACGGCTCTATCAGGCGAAGAAAAGCGGCCGCAACTGCGTTGTCGGCCGCTCGGGTCTCGTCAAGGTCGGCTGAGGTTTACGCTGCGCGGAATATCTTTGCGCCGGATGGTGCGCTCGTCGCCCCGCCGTCAACCGTGATCTCGATCCCGGTAACGTTCGATGAATCATCCGAAGCAAAGTAGAGCGCGGCCTTGGCAATCTCCTCGGCTTCGCTCATGCGGCCGAGCGCGCTCATGCCACCGATGCGTTCTTCAAGTGCTGCGGCTGCATCCGGCGTCTGCGAATAGGGAGCCCAGATCGGCGTCTTCGTGCCGCCCGGGGTCACCTGGTTGACGCGAATGCCGCGAGGTGCGAATTCGGATGCCATGTTGCGCGTCATGGAACGGACCGCACCCTTGGTAGCAGCATAGGCCGACCAGCCCGGCATGCCGAGAACCGCATGCACTGAGCCGTTGAGGATCACCGAGGCGCCGTCGTTCAAATGCGGCAGCGCCGATTGAACCGTGAAGAACACGGCCGTCAGATTGGTGCTGATAATGCGCTCGAACTGCTCAAGTGATGTCTGACCGAGCGGCGTTGCGCCGCCGATGCCGGCATTGGCGAAAAGGATGTCGAACTTGCCGAACTCTGCTGCCGCTTCGGCGAAGGCCCTTTCGGTGGCCGCGACGTCGGTGACATCGACCTTCAGCGCCAGCACGCCTTCACCCAGCGTTTTCTGCGCGGCGGCGAGCGTTTCCGGATTGCGCCCGGTGATAATGACTTTCGCACCTTCGGCCAGAAACACCTTGGCCGTTGCAAGGCCGATGCCGCTATTGCCGCCGGTGATCAGGGCAACTTTGTTCTTGAGACGCATGGGATGGCTCCTCTTGGAAGTGAACGCAATCTGGATTATGGTTGAAATCCATGCTGGAGGATTATGCTTATAATCCAGATAAGTCAAGAGGCATTGCCAGGAGTATCCTATGGGCCATTCACAACTCGAAAAGCAGAAGACGCACGAGCGGATCGTCGAGATCGCGTCCCGCCGCTTGCGCGAGAAGGGTCTGGAGGGCATCGGAGTGGCCGACATCATGAAGGAAGCCGGGCTGACGGTCGGCGGCTTCTACAAACACTTCGAGTCCCGCGATCAGCTTGTCGCCGAAGCGATGCAACTGGCCTTCGGTTCATGGGAGACAAATGTCAGGGCGCAGGGCAAGGAGCCGAAAGACATTCCGCTTAGCGCGTATGCGGCGACCTATATGAGCAAGGGCCACCTCAACGGTGTAGGGGAAGGCTGCCCCTTTGCTGCGTTGACTGCCGATCTTGCCCGCTCCGGTGAAGAGTGCCGCACGCTCGCGACGGAGCAGATGAAGATCAATCTGGGCAAGATGACCGAAAGGATCGCCGGGGAGGCCGGACCGGACGCCGAAGCGCGCCGCAAGGCGATCATTGTCACTTCGGTCATGGCAGGCGCGGTCGGGCTTGCCCGAATCGCCAAGGACGAGGCCTTCGCTTCCGAAATCCTCGAAACCGTCGAAGCCTTCGTCAGCGAGTTCGCAGGCAAATGAAAACGGCCGGCAAGGGGCCGGCCGTTTTTGAAGCGAGTTGAAGCTTCTTGCCGTTAAGCCGCGAGAGCAAGCTCGTCGGCACGGGCCTTGGCGGCACCGATTGCCTTTTCCGCAGCTTCAGGACCAAAGGCGAGGCCTTCGACATAGATCGTCTCGATATCGGTGATGCCGAGGAAGCCGAGCACCGACTTCAGGTAAGGCACGGCATGGTTCATGCCGGCTGCCGGACCCTGCGAATAGACGCCGCCGGAAGCGAGAACGACATAGACCTTCTTGCCGGTTGCGAGGCCAACCGGACCGCTTTCTGTGTACTTGAAGGTGCGGCCGGCGCGGGCCACATTGTCGATCCAGGTCTTCAGCGACGAATAGATGTTGAAGTTGATGAGGCCCGTGCCGATGACGACCGTGTCAGCGGCGAGCAGTTCGTCGACCAGCGCATCGGAGGTTTTGACGGCTTCGGCTTCTTGTGCGGTGCGCTGATCGGCTGGCTTGCGGATGGCGGCGGTGAAGAGATCGTCGATATGCGGCAGCGGATTGGCGGCGAGGTCGCGGCTTACGACGACGCTGCCGGACTGCTGCTTCTTGATCTTCTCGGCGAGATCGGCGGCAATCGTCGTGGAAAGGGACTCAGCGCGCGGGCTGGAAGTCAGAAGAAGGATGGAAGACATGGTCAAATTTCCTTTTCGAATTACGCTTGGCCGCCTTTTCAGGGAGGTCGGCGGCTGCTTCGAGAAGGAAAATAAGTCTGGCCCGCTATCGAAAAAACTGGGATAATGTCGATCAAAATCATCGATGGATTGGATATATGCTCCCGAACCCAACCCTGGACCAACTACAGGTGTTTTTGACCGTTGCCGAAACCGGCAGCTTCTCCGCAGCGTCCCGCGTCTTGAACCGGGCGCAGTCGGTCATCAGCTATACGATCGCCAATCTTGAGGCGCAGCTCGAGATGCCGCTCTTCGAGCGGTCGGGTGCGCGCCAGCCGAAACTGACGGCCGCCGGCAAGGCGATGCTCGAGGACGCACGCCGTCTGATGACTGACCTGCAGGTGATGCGTGCCCGCGTGAAAAGCCTGAAGGACGGACTGGAAGCGGAGGTTTCCGTCGCGATGAGCGTCATGGTCCCGTCGCCGGCGATCGTGGATGTGCTGCGGGAGTTCCAAGAGAAGTTTCCCTCCGTTGCGCTAAATCTTGCGGTTGGCGAACTCGGTATGGTCATGGACTCCGTTCTGAGCGGCAAGGCGACGATCGGCATCGGCGGAGCTGTTCGGAAACAGGCTGATTCGATCCATATGGAAAAGATCGGTCATTCCTTCATGCTGCCCGTCGCTTCACGCGACCATCCCTTGGTCCGGATCGACCGGCCGCTCACGCTCGGAGATGTACGCGAGGAGGTGCAACTCGTCGTCACCGACGCGTCCGGGCTGACAACGGGCCGAGACTTCAACGTGCTTTCCTACAAGACGTGGCGCGTCAGCGACATTTCGACCAAGCACGCGTTGATCCGGGGGGGCTTGGGATGGGGCGGTCTGCCTGCGTCGATAATCCATGATGATCTCGCGAACGGTAGGCTCGTTCACCTTGACCTTCAGGCCTACGAACAGGGCGAGTATCCAATTTATGCCATGCGGCGCCTTGCCAATCCGCCCGGACCGGCAACCGCATGGATGATCGGTGCTTTCGAAGCGCGGCTCTTGCGGTGCCCCAATCATGCGGATTTCAAGGCATTTCTGAACGAAATCCGGCCACCCGAAATCCCGCTAGCGGCGGAGTAGGCGAGGCTCTGCAGCCTCGCCGGTTCACACCAGCTCTAGAGCAATTCCAGGAAAAGTGCGCAGCGGTTTTCCGTCCGGAATTGCGTGAAAACAAAGAGATAGAGCGGTTCCGTGATTCCGTGAAAAGCTGAACCGCTCTAGAGTACCAGCCGGAATTTCGAAAAGCCGTCGCTTCCTTCGCCGGCTTCCTCGATCTTCGCGCCCTTGACGTCCGCCAGAAACTGCTTGGCCCTCGGTCCGCTTTCGAAAACGGCGGTTGTTCCGGCTAGCGGTTTGAAGGTCCAGTTGCCGTCGGCCGAGGGGTTGATGGTGCCCTGGTCGTGGATGAAGCGGACGATGACGTCGCGGTTGGTATCCGGCGCCTGGAAGACGACCTTGTCTGAGGCGATCTCCGGGAACTTGCCGCCACCGCCGGCGCGATAGTTGTTGGTCACGACAACGAATTTCTGCGCGGAATCGATCGGTTTTCCGTCGAACTGCAGATTTTGGATGCGGTTCGAGTTTTCGTTGATCGGCTTGCCGTCATTGTCGTACTTGCGCGGCTGCGACAGGTCGATCTGGTAAGTCACGCCATCGATGACATCGAAGTTGTAGGACGGGAAATCATTGTTGAGCAGCGCCGCGTCCTTGGCGCCCGGCTTGATCTCTTTGAACATGCCGGCAGACATTTCCAGCCAGTTTTTCACCTGTTCGCCGGTCACGACAACCGCCTGGACGGTGTTCGGATAGAGATAGAGGTCGGCAACATTCTTGATCGCCACGTCGCCGGCAGGAACATCGGTGTAGTAATCGGCACCGCCCCGGCCGCCTGCCTTGAAAGGAGCGGCCGCCGAAAGCACCGGAAGAGCCTTGAACTCTGTGTCAACAAGCATCTGCTTGATGTACCAGGTCTGCGCCTGGCTGACGATCTGGACCGACGGATCGTCGGCAACCAGCGCGAAATAGGAGTAGAGCGGTGCCGACGTCTTGCCGACCGGCGTGCGGACATAGGCGAGCGTCGCCTCGTGCTCGGTGTTGGCGGCCGCGATCACTTCCTTCTTATCGGCGACATCGGCGACGATCTTCTTGTTCTCGTCGCGATGATAGATGGGGCGCGCCTCGGCGGTGAAGTCGGCGATCTTCCAGCTCTTGCCGTCCTTTTCCAGAAGCAGGTCGATGAGGCCGAGATGCGAGCCCCAGAAGCCTGCCATGACTGTCGGCTTGCCGTGCAGCGTGCCCTTGACGGGATCGGCATTGGCAATGCCGTCCCAGGTCTTCGGGCCGGGGAAGACCAGATGCTGGTGGCCGGTGAAGATCGCGTCGATGCCATCGACGGCAGCCAGGTAGAGCGAGGCGTTTTCCATTTTCTCGGATGGTGCCGCGCCGTCGATGCCGGAGTGGGAAAGCGCGATGACGATATCCGCGCCCTCCTCCTTCATGACAGGAACCCAGGCTTTCGCGGCCTCAACGATGTCGCGGGTCTGCGCCTTGCCTTCAAGGTTCTTGATATCCCAGAGCATGATCTGCGGCGGCACGAAGCCGATGAAGCCGATCTTGACCGGGCTCTCGTTGCCTGCGCCATCCTTGATCTGCTTTTCAACGATCACGTACGGTTTGAAGAACAGATCGTCCTTCGTCGGATCGGAGGCAAGCTGACCCTTGGTGAGGTTGGCGCAGACGAACGGGAAATTCGCGCCGCCAAGCACCTTGAACATGAAATCGAGGCCGTAGTTGAACTCGTGGTTCCCAAGCGTGCCGACCGTATAGCCGAGCGTGTTCATCGCCTTGATGATGGGGTGGACGTCGCCGTCCTTCATGCCGTGCTGATAGGCCATGTAGTCGCCCATCGGATTGCCCTGCAGCACGTCGCCATTGTCGATCAGCAGCGAGTTTGCCGCTTCGCCACGGATCGAATCGATGATCGTCGCCGTGCGCGCCAGACCCATCGTGTCGTTCGGCTTGTCGGCATAATAGTCGTAGGGAAAGACGTTGACGTGAATATCCGTCGTTTCCATGAGCCGCAGATGCGCCTGATTGGCGGCTGCCCGCGCCGTGAAAGGGTGGAGGAGAACGAGCGCCGAAGTTGCGGCAATGCCGCCAAGCAGTGAACGCCGGCTAATCGGCGGCAGTTCGAGTACGGAAGCCATGGGAACTCCTTTGAAAACCAGGCATCAGCTGCGCTGAGGCGAGACTAGGGCGATTTCCAAAGGAGTAAACCCTGAAAATAACAGGGATTTAGCGCGTCAGGACCGGCTTCACGTCCTTGTGGAAGAACCGGAAATAGGAGGCGACCTGCGCCTGGGCGTTGGAGTTCGGATCGAACTGGATCCCAAGGCGGCCATTGTGGGTCCAGCGGATGATGCCATGGAGCGTTCCCAGGTCCTCCGCTAGGATCTGTACGCGGCTGCCGGATGCCGCATGGATCGGCGATCTGATTTCGACCGCCATGCCGGTGACAGACATGTCAATGATACGGGCGTCCACTTCCTTGTTGAGGTAGCGGACCTTCCCGAACACGCGGCAATATTTTCGTTCAGCCTTACGGGTAATGATATTCAAATTTCGCATGATGCTGCTGCTCCCAATTGAAATTTATAGCCTAGGTTATCGCGAAAAGATTGAAAATGTTTTTACAGCAATTGCTAAACTATGAGCTGGCTTCGATCTTCTGATTCCGCGCGCGGCGGGCGACCACGTGCTCGCGCCAGATCGTGAAAATGCCGGCTGCGACGACGATCACCGAGCCCACGATCATGTTGAATGTCAGTGTTTCGCTATAGATCGTAACGCCGATGATGCAGGCATAGACAAGCTGCAGATAGGTGAGCGGCTGAACGGCTGAGGCATCGAGCATGTCATAGGCGCGGATCAGGAAGTAATGGCTGGAGATGCCGGTCATGCAGAGAAGCGCCATCCACCCCCAGTCGCCGGCTGACATCCCGGTCCAATAGAAAGGCCCGATGAGCGTCATCGTAATGCCGCCGGCGACGCCGGTGTAGAAAAAGCTGGTCATGGCGGAATCATCGCGGCTGACGAGGCGGGTGGCGAGGACGTAGAAGGCGAAAAGAAAGCAGCCGAAGATAGGAAGCAACAGCTTCGGATCGAGGAAGCCGCTTTCCGGCTTCAAGATCAGAAGCACGCCTGCGAGCCCCGCACAGATTGCCGTCCAGCGGCGCCAACCGACGCGTTCACCGAGCAGTGGCATGGAGAGCAGGGCGATCAGAATGGGTGTTCCGGCAAAGATTGCCTGCGAATGGGCGAGGCCGACGGTTGCGAAACTGCTGATCGCCACCACGACCTGCGCGGCAAGCACCACGCCGCGGAAGACCTGCAGAATGGGCCGTTTTGTGCGTGCTGTCGCCTTGAACCCGCCACGCATTCTGGAAGCGAGCAGAATCGTGAAAAGCGCAAAGGCCCAATAGCGGATCATCGTCACGAGAACGGGAGGGTAGACGCTCGCCAGATGCTTTGAGATGCCATCTTGCAGGGAAAAGATGGTGATCGCCAGAAGGACGAAAATATAGCCTTGGGTCTTGGATTTCATGTCTTGCCGTGAGGCGGGAACGGCCCGCGTTCGATCGAACCTAGGTCAGGTTTCCAACTGCATTGCAAGGCCTTAAAGGCCGACATTCGGCCTATCGATAATTTCCCGAAGCGCGAAGCTGGAATTGATCTTCACGACGTGTGGCAGGGCCGAGAGCCAGTCGCGATGGATGCGCTCATAGTCTTCGAGATCGCGGGCCGCAACGCGCAGAATATAGTCATATTCCCCCGACATCAGATAGCAGACGAGCACGTTCGGGCAGCGCTTCACCGCCGCCTCGAACTCCGCAAGCGTCTTTGCGAACTGGCCGGACAGCGAGATATGTACGATGGCGATCATCTTGTATTCGAGCGCCTTGTGCGAAAGGCGCGCATGGTAGCCGGCGATGACGCCGCTTTTCTCGAGGATGTCGAGGCGTCTGGAGCAGGCAGAGGCCGAGAGGCCCACTTTCGCCGCAAGGTCGGCATTGCTGATCCGGGCGCTTGCTTGGAGCGCCTTGAGAATCGCACGATCGATAGCATCGAGTTCCTGCATTCGAAAAACCTTCGGAAAATAAGCGACTGACGCAATAATCTTCGAAAACGGGCCCCGCTGCAAATACTCTTTGCAAGGACATTTTGTTCGTTCGGTGTTTTGATTTGTCCATTGATAACGCTCCGCCCAAGCGGACATAGAAGGAGAGGAACGCTCAATGCGTGTCGGTTGCCCGAAGGAAATCAAGAATCATGAATATCGTGTCGGCCTGACACCCGCTTCGGTTCGTGAATATGTTGCCCATGGCCACGAGGTCTGGGTCGAGACAAAGGCAGGCGCCGGAATCGGCGCGGACGATGCCGCCTATAGTGCCGCTGGCGCGAAGATCGCCGCCTCGGCCAAGGACATCTTCGAAAAGTGCGACATGATCGTGAAGGTCAAGGAGCCGCAGCCCTCCGAATGGGCGCAGCTTCGTGAAGGCCAGATTCTCTATACCTATCTCCACCTCGCGCCCGATCCGGAGCAGACGAAGGGCCTTCTCGCCTCCGGCGTCACGGCTGTCGCTTACGAAACGGTCACCGACGAACGTGGCGGCCTGCCGCTGCTTGCGCCGATGTCGGAAGTCGCGGGCCGCCTGTCGATCCAAGCCGGCGCCACGGCGCTTCAAAAAGCCAACGGCGGCCTCGGCATTTTGCTCGGCGGCGTGCCGGGCGTGCTCCCGGCCAAGGTGGCGGTCATCGGCGGCGGCGTCGTCGGTTTGCATGCGGCAAGAATGGCGGCGGGGCTTGGCGCCGATGTCAGCATTCTCGACAAGTCGTTGCCGCGTCTGCGCCAACTCGACGACATCTTCAATGGCCGCGTCCATACGCGCTATTCCGGCATTCAGGCACTGGAGGAGGAGGTCTTCTCCGCCGATCTCGTCATCGGCGCCGTACTGATCCCGGGTGCCGCCGCGCCGAAGCTCGTCACCCGCGAAATGCTGTCCGGCATGAAGAAGGGTTCCGTCATCGTCGATGTCGCGATCGATCAGGGCGGCTGCTTCGAGACCTCGCATGCGACAACGCATTCAGAGCCGACCTATGAGGTCGACGGCGTTGTTCACTATTGCGTTGCCAACATGCCGGGCGCCGTGCCGGTCACGTCAGCGCAGGCGCTCAACAATGCTACGATCGGCTATGGCCTGACGCTCGCCGACCGCGGCATGCGAGCCATCGCCGAGGACAAGCATTTGCGCAATGGCCTCAACGTTCACGAGGGCCGCATCACCAACAAGCCGGTTGCCGATGCGCTGGGCTATGAGGCCTACGCACCGGAAAGCCTGCTGAACGTAGCGTAACTCCATCACCATACGTTAGATGAGGGCGCCGGTTTCGCTGAAAGCCGGCGCCTTTTCCTTGTCGATCCGACACTGGAAGCAATTGTTGCGCGCCGAGCGGACATGCACGTAGGCGATCTCCGGACGGTCAAGGAGTTTGGCGGCGTAGGAGCGGATATCGGGTGTCAGCGTCACCGCGCCCGTGCCGTAGACGATGCGATTTTCGGCATTGTAGCCGCGTACGATGAAATCCGGGCTCGTCAGAACCGGCGGCAGGACCTCTTCGGCGGCATAGCGCTCGCAGCGTTCCTTGTGGAGGAAGACAGGACCGGTTTCAGCATAGGGCTGAAGCTCGGGAAACGGCCGGTAGGCGAAGACCAGCAATTCCTCGCCAGCATCGATATTCCTCAGGCAATGGCGGCAGGGATGGCCGGGGCCATCAGACACCATCGTCTCTGGCGGGAAACCATAGGCGTCCGTACCGCCGTTCCAAAGGTTTTCGGCGTCGGCGGTCGGCATGGCGGAAAAACGGATGTCGGTCATGGCAGGTCTCCTTCTTTGACTGCCATGAATGCGCTTCCAAAGGCGCTGAAACCACCCGATTCCTGCCAGGCTAGCTCTTCTTTGCGAGCTCCAGCAATTCCTTGTCGCTGAGCGGCCGCACGATGCCGGTGCCGGTCGAGACGGGAGAGAAGCCGAACATCTGGTAGAGCTGCAGCGCGCGAGGATGGTCGAGGTTGTTCGTCGTTGTCGTGACGCGCGTCGGGTTCAGCGTCCAGATCGCATAGAGTGCCTGCAGCAGGAACCACTTGCCGATACCGAGGCCAAGCGCGTGCTCGATCAGGCCGAAATGACAGAGCTCGATCGTATCCTCGTCCTCGCAGAAATATTCGTAGAAGCCGGCAGGCGCCCCGTTAACGTAAAGCACGCTGATATTGTTGCGCTTGTCGTGCAGGGTTGCCGCCAGCTTTTCATCGCTCATCCTCAGCCGGTCGACCCATTGCCAGCGGGCGCCGACCTGGCGGTAAAGATGCCGGTAAAAGGGCAGGGGAATATCTGGCGTGCGCATGATCGCGGTCTGAATATTGACCGGTACCGGCAGGCTCGCCTTCGGCGGCGAGGTCATTTCCAGCCGGGTAATATGAGCCGTGAGCGAGGAAGCAGGTCTGGCCATGGAGGGTCTCAGGCCTTGGCCGGACCGGGCGGGCCGGTCACCACCGGCGTGTCGCCGCGGCTGCCCCATTCGCTCCAAGAGCCATCGTAGAGCTTGTTGTCGGTATGACCGAGCGATTCCAGCGCCAGCGTGATGATTGCGGCCGTAATGCCCGAGCCGCAGGAGGTGACGACCGGCTTCGATAGGTCTATTCCCGCATCCTCGATCGTCTCCTTCAGTTCCGGCAGCGACTTGAACCGGCCCTTGGTGGCGAAGACGCCTGAAGGCAGGCTACGGGCGCCGGGCATATGGCCGGAACGCATGCCGGCGCGTGGTTCAGGCTCGGTGCCTGCAAAACGGCCGGCGCTGCGGGCGTCGGCAATCTGCAGTGCTGCGCTGGAAACGATGTCGCGCATGGTGTCGAGCGTCACGACGCGGCTTGCGGCATAGTTCGTGTTGAAGGTCGCCGGCTCGTACGTCGGAACGTCCGTCTCCAGCGGACGGCCCTCCGCCTTCCAGCCGTCGAGGCCGCCGTCGAGAACGAAGACGTTCTTCGCGCCCATCACCCGGAAAAGCCACCAGACGCGAGGCGAGGCGAACATGCCGATGCCATCGTAGACGACGATGCGATCCGTCTCACTAATACCCATCTTGCCGACTTCCTCGGCGAAATATTCCGGCGAGGGGATGGTATGCGGAAGGCCGGTCGAGTGATCGGCGATCTTGTCCTGGTCAAAGCGGATCGCGCCCGGAATATGGCCGCTTGCATATTCGGCGTCGGCGTCGCGATTCTGCGCCGGGAGATAAAAGGAGGCGTCCAGCACGCGCAGGTCGGCCTTTCCGAGCTCGCCCTGCAACCAGTCGGCCGAAACGACGAAACGGCTCTTCTCTTCGCTCATTCTTGTCTCTCCCCTGATCGTCTAGGCTTCGTTGCCGGGCACGCCGAAGCGAATGCGGAAGCGCCGGTTTTCCTTGCCCTTCTTCTCTATCTTTGCGATGTGAATCTGGCCGACTTCCTGCGTTTCCGACACATGTGTGCCGCCGCAGGGCTGGCTGTCAATCGCCGAGTTTTCGCCGATGCAGACGAGGCTGACCCGTCCGAGTCCAATCGGCGGGCGTACATTCTTCGATTTCACGATGCCGGGATTCGCAGCCAGCTCCTCGTCCGTGATCCACTGGATATAGACCGGGTGGTTCTGGCCGACGAGTTCCATCATCTTCGCCGTCACCTCGTCCTTGTCGATCGTCTCGCTCATGTCGAAATCGATGCGGCTCTCCTCCTCGCCGACGGCCGCACCGGTGATCGGATAGGAACAGACCACGGAAAGCAGGTGGCAGGCCGTATGCATGCGCATCAGCCTGTATCGGCGCGGCCAGTCGACATGGAGCACAAGCTTTTCGCCGACTGCCGGCTGCGCTTGGGCTTCCGCGGGAACGTGGATGACGATGTCCTTGCTTGCCCCATGCTTTGTCGGCGCGAGTTCGATCTTCGAACCGTCGGAGCGCTCGAGGAAGCCGGTATCGCCCGGCTGGCCGCCCGACGCAGCATAGAAGCAGGTCTGGTCCAGCTCGATGCCCCCGTCCTCGTGAATGGCGGTTACGACCGCCTCGCATGTCGAAAGATAGAAGTCGTCACGATAGAGGGCATTGACTGGCATGGGGTCTCACGCTGTTGGTTCGTAAGGTATCTTTATATCCTGGGACGACGTCAGCCATGCCGGAATGGGCAGGCCCTTCGACGTCAGGAAATCGGGATTGAAAAGCTTCGACTGGTAGCGGTTGCCGTAGTCGCAGAGAATCGTCACGACGGTGTGACCCGGTCCGAGATCCTTTGCAAGCCGTACCGCGCCGGCAATATTGATCCCCGTCGAACCGCCGAGGCAAAGCCCCTCGTGTTCCACGAGATCGAAGATGTAGGGCAGCGCTTCTGCGTCCGAAACCTGATAGGCAAAGTCCGGCGTGAAACCTTCGAGATTGGCGGTGATACGGCCCTGGCCGATGCCTTCGGTGATCGAGGAGCCCGAGGACTTCAGTTCGCCGTTCTTGTAGAACTCGTAGAGGGCGGCGCCTTCAGGATCGGCAATGGCAATCTTGACGTCCTTGTTGAACGCCTTGAGACCGGCGGCAACGCCAGCCAATGTGCCGCCTGAGCCGACGGCCGAGACGAAACCGTCGACCTTGCCATTCGTGTCGTCCCAGATCTCCTTGGCCGTCGTTTCGATATGCGCCTGGCGGTTCGCGACATTGTCGAACTGGTTTGCCCATATGGCACCGTTCGGGTCGGTCTTGGCCAGCTGCTCAGCCAGGCGGCCGGAGACCTTCACGTAGTTGTTGGGATTCCTGTACGGTACGGCGGGCACTTCGACGAGTTCGGCGCCGAGCAGCTTCAGCGCGTCCTTCTTCTCCTGGCTCTGCGTCTCCGGAATGACGATGACGGTGCGATAGCCGAGCGCCTTGGCGACGACAGTCAGCCCGATGCCGGTGTTGCCGGCAGTGCCTTCGACGATGACGCCGCCCGGTTTCAGCAGCCCCTTTTTCTCGGCATCGCGGATAATGTAGAGCGCGGCGCGATCCTTCACCGACTGGCCGGGATTGAGAAACTCCGCCTTGCCGAGGATGGTGCAGCCGGTCGCCTCGGAAGCTCCCTTCAGCTTGATGAGCGGAGTGTTGCCGATCGCCTCGATAACGGATGGATGGACGGTCATGGAATCTGCCTCTGTGGAACCTGTAGTTTAGGAACGGTCTTTTCCCTTCACAAGGCTGGGTTGGCAAGAAATGCTATTCCATGCCTCCGTCTGCCGGGGCAAAATTAGACTTCCCGCCATACATCGCGCCTCGCGCCGTTTCCAGCCCGGTGACCCACGGATTGCCGCCCGCGCGGCGGCCGCTCTCGGAGCGCCTATTCAGCTTACCGAAAGCCATCGCCTGATCATCGGCGATCTAACCGGCCGAAAGCAGCCACAATGGTATGGTAAAGAAGCTAACCGAAGGTCAGCGGGGTATTATGCCGTTCTTGAGGAAGTCTACCATGCGCACTTTCATCGCCCAGCCCGAACATGGAGTAGCTTGGATTTCCGGCGCGAGTACAGGAATCGGCCACGCGCTGGCGCTGAAACTGGCGGGCGAGGGGTACAAAGTCGCGGTGACCGCCCGCAACCATGAAAGCCTCGCCGAACTACAGGCCGAGGCAAGCGGTCTTTCGGGCAGCATCATCGTTCTCGATGGTGACGTGACCGATCCCGAAGATATGGAGCATGTGCTCGCCTCGATCGAATACGAATACGGCGCGCTCGCGTTGGCGGTCTTCAACACGGGCGTTTACGTGCCTGTTCATGCGGAGGAGATGCACCGCGCGGATTTCGAGAAGAGCTTTGCCGTCAATCTCTCCGGTGTCGTCAACTGCCTTCTGCCGGCCGTCCGGCATATGAAGGCCAAGGGGCAGGGGCAGATCGCCATCGTCTCCTCCGCTGCCGGTTACGGGGGCCTGCCGACCGGTGCGGCCTATGGGGCGGCCGAGGCGGCGCTGATCAACATGGCCGAAAGCCTGAAATTTGATCTCGACAAGATGGGCATCCGCATCCAGATCATTTGCCACGGCTTCACCGAGAGCTCGTTGGCTGCCAAGAACCGATTTCCGATGCCGTCGCTGGTTTCACCCGAGAAAGCCGCGGAGCAGATTGCGGCGGGCCTCAAATCCGGTCGCTTCGAGGTCAATTTTCCGAAGCGCTTCATCCTGATGCTGAAGCTTCTTCAGCTAATGCCTTACGGCCTCTATTTCCGGCTGGTGAACCGCTGGACGGGGTGGCGCAACCGTCCGCTATCTTCGTCCGGTCACCATCCGGCGACACCGCATCCCGCGGAGTAGTGAATGGCTCGAGCAGCAGGCGAATCGTTCCTGCCTATGCCTTGCATCTTCTCTGGCGCATTCCTGCCGATATTTTGCTGCGGACCAATCCAGAAATTCGAGGCGCTGGAGCCTTGCGTCTGGCGCGCAGCGTCATACCTATATATGCGTCCAATGCCCGCCTCATAGAGGTCTAAACATGAGTAGTATCAACACCGTCATACGGTCGATCGTGGCCGTGCGCTCCATAATTCCGGAAGATGCCTTCACGGCAACGACACTCGGCACCCGACGGGAGGGTAGCGGTGTGGTCATCCGGGAAAACGGGCTGGTGCTGACGATTGGGTATCTGATTACCGAGTCTGAAGAGGTTTGGCTGACCCGCAACGACGGGCATATCGTTCCTGCTCATGCGCTCGCCTATGATCAGGAAAGCGGCTTCGGCCTGGTGCAGGCGCTTGCGCCGCTTGACCTCCCGGCGCTGGATTTCGGTAACGCTTCCAAAGCTAACATCGGCGATCCGGTGGTCCTTGCCGATGGTATTGGCCAGTTCGTGCAGGCGAACATCGTCGCCAAGCAGGAATTCGCCGGCTATTGGGAGTATTTGCTCGACGAGGCCATCTTCACCACGCCGGCTCATCCCTCATGGGGAGGTGCGGCCCTCGTCGATGCAGACGGCAAACTCCTGGGCATTGGCTCGCTTCGCCTGCAAATGAGCCATGGCGGAGAGGTCGCGGATATCAACATGGCGGTGCCGATTGACCTGTTGCCACCTATCCTCGACGATCTGCTGAACCGGGGCCGTGTCAACAAACCGCCCCGGCCCTGGCTTGGGGCTTTTTCCGCCGAGAGCAATGGCGATGTGGTCGTCATGAGTGTTGCCGAGGGAGGTCCGGCCGCTGAAGCCGGCTTGCGCCAGGGCGACATCATCTCGGAGGTGCGGGATGGGGAAGTTGAGGGGCTCGCCGATTTTTACCGCAAGGTGTGGAAGAGCGGTCCTGCCGGCGCCGAGATCCCGATGCGGGTCTTGCGCAACGGCCGCGAAGCATGGCTGCGCGTCAAGTCGGCCGATCGCAACAGCTTTCTCCGCAAGCCGCACCTGCAATGACATCAGCACCAATCCAGCGGAGACCGCGGCAACAAGAGCGAGCGCTTGCGAGGTAGGCTATGGAAATTCGCGCCGCCACACCCGATGAAGATGCTATCGTTGCGGGCCACTATCTGCGGATATGGGAGAGCTATGGTACGCCCGAGGATCATTATCGGCGCGATGCAATGTCTCGGATCGAAACCTTCATGGAGGAGGGACGCGCGCAACGCCGGCTGAGATCCTTTCTGGCTGTCGCCGATGGCGCGATTGCCGGCTCCTCTTCCTGCCAGCTCCATCAGTCGCCGTTTCCCGAGGTGATAGCCCCGCAGCATCGGTTGCATGGCTATATATGGTCCGTCTACGTCGACGACGCCTTTCGCCGCAAGGGTATCGCTCGCGCGCTGACAGCGGCAGCTGTCGACTATCTGAAGTCGATCGGTTGTACCACCGTTGTCATTCACGCCTCGGACCCCGGCGAGCCCGTCTATCGCTCCGTCGGCTTCGAACTGGCCAAGGAAATGCGCTTGAAAATCTGATAGCTGTTCTCTTCCGTTCAGCCACCGGCGCCGGGCGGCGCATCGTTCTCGAAAACCTCCCGGTACTGGATCGTTTGAGCTTCGTCGGTGTCGAGGGACGAGCCTAGCGGCCGTGCCAGCCGCACACCCGGACCGCCCGAGCCGGAGTAATCGCCATCCAGGAAGGCGATGCCGGCAGCTTCCAGAGCAGCCTGGATCGCATCCATCGTCGATTGCTCCATATCGATGCCGTTCTCAACACGATCTAATGTCGTGGCGGCGATGCCTGATCTGGCGGCAAGATCAGGCACGCCCCAGCCCAGAGCGGCACGCGCCATTTTGACCTGTATCCCCCTCATATGTACCTGCGCAAATTGGTGGTCGGTGGTCGGCATTTGATGCCGCATTACGATACGACAAACGCAACCTGGCTGCACCGGTTCCATATCGCACGCGAAAGAGGAGAGTTGAAAGCCTACCTAAAAAGAGTGGCTGCAACTAAGGCGATCACTCGAAAAGAGGGCGGCCTCTACCTCTTGAACCCAATTCGACGCACCCGATATTTTTGAATATGCATTGGTATATCGCGAAAGGAGGAGTGATCATGTTTATCAATGACGTCCCTTGGCGAGTTCCAGTCGCAATCCACCTGCAATGCGGACTTGAACGGACATTTCATACCGCCTTCGACGCCCTGGATTTTCTCGAAAACGAATGGCCTTTGCGTCATGGCGAGCGATATGATCGAGCAATCGACAAATGCCGTGGAGCGATCAGCCGGGCAGTTCCCGCGGAAGTGGCGCGCGAAGCCTTTATCGCGGCTTGCCTTGAGGCGGGGATGCCCGCTGTCGGGAGGGGCGTCGCCTCACGCACCGAAGTGCCGCCGAAAACCGCTACCAGGGCGTAGTTCTCCCGGATACTTGCTCGGTTCTACGGTCATTGGCTCTGATCGATCTGTGCCGGTCGTCTGTCGGCATAGTCAGGCTTTGGAGCCAGCAACGCTCCGATGACGATGACGCAACCCGCCGTGATGATGGCGGCGATGTAAAATATGAATGCTAGGCGCTCTCCGTTGGCGGTCATGGCTAAACCCCCTTGATCTCGCGGATACAACAGCGAGCGCCCATGATTTGTTCCTTGTACCGGCGATGGTTCCGCGGCAGCCGGAACGACTCGCCCGCTGATTCGTTGAGTCGCGTGATTCGTCGGAGTATTTCGTCATGCAAGTCGATGATCGAGCCTTCCAGCCGGTGAACATCAAAGTAGGAGACCGCTTTCGCGTGGTGGCAACGGTCGCCGATGCCTATCGGCTCATGGTGACCGAATGGCCCTTGAAGGAAGCGCCGGCGCTCTATCGGGCCGAAGTCACTTGCCTTGACGCGTTCAATGACGTGGCGACGCCCGAGGACGTTCGCAAGAAATTCCTGATTGCCGCCAGCGAGGCGCACCTGCAATATGTCGTGTGAGACGCCATCGAAGTCTTGGCGCTCGTCCCTGGGACGCGTCAGTCGGCTTTGGCGAACCTGTCTCCGGCTGCGTATGCTTCCGCCTCCACGCTGATATAATTGTAGATGTATCGCTCGGCGAATCCCTGAACGCCCCATTCCTTGTACTGCTGGACATGCTTTAGTTCATGCGCCCATAGCGCTAAGCTGCGGGCGCCTTCTTGATTGGCGAAAATGACGGTGTCGGACAAGGTGACGGCATGCGCGCCGTTGCCGAGCGCCAATTTGGCGATATTCCATTCTCCTCGCTCCCCGATCTTGTATCGGACTCGATCGTAGACATAGGAGGGATACGCCGATCCGAGCGCCACGCGAACCCGGCGAGGAATACCAGACGTGCGAGAACTGCGAGAAGCATCGCGAGACTCGGTGATCCATTGGGCGAGCATCGGTCCAACTAACACGGCCGCAAAATTCCTCCCCGTCTGACTGACGACGCGAAGCGTATTTTTGCTCTCCCGCATGGGATTGCCGCTCAAGCTGGTCGAGTACACTGAAAGAATTTGCCGGAGGGTGGGCAGGCGGGGAGCCTCGGCGTTTGCCGAGGGCCTCACTGGCGACTGGCTTCCGCTCGGATCAGACACGCGCTTCTGTAAATCCGGTGCCGCACCGCCGTGAACCAAGCTGAATGCCATGACGAGCGTCAGGAGAAGTTCCATGAACGTGGCCCTCTGAATATTAGATAGACCGAACGCATGCCTCGAGGAAAGCAAAAACAGCCGCGCTCTAATGATCGCCTGCCTCGTGATGCTTTCCGAATTGGCTATTCGGCGCTCCAGTCGATGAGAGGCGTCGCATATGCGAGCATCAATGGGTGGAGAGGGTCGCCTGCGTCGGTGAAGCCGAACGCCTTGACCGGCTTTCTGGCAGCAAAGATCATCGCTTTCATGTCGTCCAGGCGAGGCCGTAGCCTGCGCGGAAGCTTGAATCGGCTGCCCCAGCAGGGCACCAGAACGTCAGCCTCGGCAATGATATCAGCAAGATAGGCATCGTTGAGAGGGCCGATCGGGTCTGCCGCCGCGGCGAGCTTTTGGACGTTGCGGGCGCGCAGGCCGAAGGCGTTGCCGACGATGTATCGGGAGCCGCCATTGCGCACCGTGAAGCCGCTCCACTTCATGACCGTCTGATCGTCTTCTTCGCCGTCGGCCGTTGATCCGTTCACGCCGAAGTAGGCGAAGACCAGGCCGGTGCTGCCGAGGATCCGGTCGAGCCGCCAGCGGTAGAGGCTGCAATCGGAGATGGCCGCCGAGCCTTGCGTGAAAAGGTCCCTCATATGCCGGCTCCCCGATGCGCTCGTTTTTTCGATGGTGCGGGTTCCGCTTGCATATTCAGACCGTTGAACGATCCATGCAGCAACGCTTTCCTCTAGTCGTTCGAAGAATCTCCGAATTCGCCGAACGCTCGCTCAATGGGTGAGCGGCGAGGGCAAAGAAATGGAAGGCAGGCGGTCGCCCTTGATGAAGCTCTTTAGCCGCCTGAGATAGATCTTGGCTAGAGCGCGGGCCGTAAGGTGTAGGGGCATTTCCGTCTGGTTCAGCAGCAGATCGGTCCATTGACGTTTCCAGACATCGTTGAGCTCAGGATTGTCATCGTAGCGTGAGATAGCGTGCCCGATTCTGATGCGGCTATCCGGCACTGTCGCTGACGCCAGCGCGATCGAAGCCGGCACGATGTCCTCAATGTTGGTTTCCAGAACAAGAAGCAGAGACGTGTCGCCTCCGCGCCGCGCAGATATGGTGTCGAGGAACCCGCCTGCCTCGTCGATTAGCTGACTTAGCACCTGCTGCGCCGTGGCGGACGGATCGGTCAGCCGGGAGGCGGCGAGATTGCGGTAGTAGACGAAGTGCAGCTTATCTCTTGATCTCAGGGCACAGCGAAAGCGGTCAAATCGCCGGACCAGCTCATCATGTTTGCTGGTCGTCGACATCGGATTGGTGTGGATATGCAGGACGGTCGGATAATCGCGGTAGGCGACAACTTCAGTTGTAATCTTCGAATGGTTTCCGGGCATATAGGAGTCAGGTGCGCAGACCTTCTGAAAGTCATCCTGGATCATCTCGGTAACGGATGCGAGACCGCTATCAAGATTAAAGAGCCAATCAAACGGGTAGGATGCCTTTTTCAGGCCCAGCTTTTTGATCATCATCGCGGCGTTGCATGCTGCGCCGAGCGAAATATACTGATGCCCCATAATATTTCCCTCCCGCTACCTTTTATATCATATGAGCCGACCTGGTGGAGGCTCGACTTTTCAGGGTAGGCGGTGTGGTCCCCTTAACTTGGGCTCGGACATTTCCCTTCGCCTGACAATCAAGAATTTGCGCATCTTATCGCGCATGGGCGCGGCTCTTGCGATGGAGACCGCGCGCTTTGGCTTCATGCCTCCAAGAACTGGGATAGGCACTTTTTCTTTAGCCGCTTGGATCGATGAGGCGGTCGGGTAGTATCGGGCCTAGCCTGACGTCCAAATGGCTCAGTTGGTAGCCGATCTATCTGTCGTCTTGCACTTCGCGAACGAGCAACCGGTGGCGCTATAAGCCGAAGCAGGGAGTGGGCCTGAGATTTGAGCTTAGATGACGCAGCCTCAACCTCACCAGTCGGTGCCTTTCCGGATTTAAGTTCAGACGCGTCATTCCGAGGATATTTGCTGACGCCGTGGGCATACCTGACACCCTACCGGTAACCATCGCCATCGCCATCACGACCACGATCGCGGTCGCGATCACCTCGAGATAATGACGACCCTTCCAATCTGTCCAGCATCTGCAAGAGGAGGTCGGCGCAAACCTTTGTCGGTTCGTCATCGGCGCACTTGATGTCGATTTTGACGTCGCCATCCTGGATGTAGAAATGCGCGGCCTTTGATGGCGGCGGCAGCCGGCGATCACCCCGTCCCCTGCGCCAATCAGCGCGCGGGCGGCCCTCATCTGAGGGACTTGCTTGCGGCGCCGGCGGATTGGATTCGGGCGCCGCCGTTGTGTTGCCCGCGGCGGAGGCACCGCATCGCTGGGTTGCTGGGCGAAGCTTGCGCCGGTGGACAATGCCAAGGCGACGGCCGAAACGGAAAGGATTGTTTTCATTGATGGGTTCCTCAGATTTCCTACGTGAAGGAACGCGCCGCACCGAGGTTGGTTGCAGCAATCACTGAAACGCAAATGACGAACACCGGTGACAGATCTAACAATGGACGCCATCGTGGATGGCGGCTTACCACCAGTAGCGGTAGTCTCTTTCCGCTGATGACTTCCCCATCAAGTAGCCGAGCGCAAAGGCCATGGCTCCAATCCCGAGTACGAGGCTCGTGGCAGTATGAGGATGATCTGCTGCTCCTGCCGCCACAGCGCTTGTTTCACGCCTGAGCGCGCCGGCGGCAGTCTGCGCTACCTTCCGGGCGCCGGTCGCTGGTTCAGTCGGCGTGCCAGTGAAGCCGGCGTCGAGATCGTTGGGCATGTCGCTTCTCCCTTGATTGGATCAAAGAGAAACTGACTACGGGGCGCGAGGTTCCCGTTTTCCGACTGGAGGCGGAGAACGCCTGGCCAGCATCCATGTGCAAAAAAGGGCTTTCCAGAAGGCGGGTAAGGAAAGCCCTTAACCTTTGCCGCAGGATGCAGAACGTCTGCGCCTCAGATCGATCAGAGCATGGATTATTATTGAGTCGGTGGAAATCGGACTGAAGCCCGAGCCGAAACGGACTTTAGTCTGGTTCTCCAGGAAAAATATCTGGGCGTTGGCCTCCATCGCGCATGACAAGGAAAATAAGCGCCAGCCCGGCGGCGCGCCGAGGCTCACCTGAAGCATGGCGCCAAGTGGGCTCCGCGAAGCCTGACTGCTGTCACCCACCGCGCGAGGCCATGTATTGGACGTGTAACGCCGCGAGCGTTGTCCGGTTGCTGATCTCCAGCTTGCGGTAGACGTTGTGGAGATGGATTCCGATCGTTCCCTCGGAGGCCCCTAGCTTTTGAGCAATCGTTCGGTTCGATAGTCCACCGCATATCAGAGCGGCTATCTCCCGCTCACGAGCGGTTAGGAGCTCGAATTTTCTCAAGTCCGCAACATCGGGTGTCTCGTTGGCCTTGGCTATAAGTTCTGCAGGCAGCCATTTCTTGTCACTTGCGACATGACGCAGGCAGTCGAGCAGCGCTTCGGGCGCGTATTCCTTCAGCAAAATCCCCCACGCCCCTATCGATATCGCATCGGCGATCTGGGCGCCACTCATCGTTGCCGTGAGAAAGACTACCTTCAATCGAAGCCGGTCTTCCTTCAATGCCCGCAACACCTCGAGTCCGCTTGTCCGTGGCATCGACACGTCAAGCAGCGCGATATTGGGCTTGAGGTCGCGAATGAGCGTGAGTGCGTCCGCTCCGTTGGCGGCCATACCCACCACCTTGAAATCTGGGGCACTCAGCAGAATTTGCTGGAGCCCACCAAGGAGCAAAGGATGGTCGTCGGCAAGAACCACGGAGTAGATCAAAGGGCCTCCGTAATTCTCGGTAAATCAATCTGAATTCTGATGCCGGGCGTGGTGCGGTAAACCGTCAGATCCCCTCCAAGCTTGCCGACGCGCGCCGAGAGCGATGAAGGTCTTGGATGCGTCGTACCGCTGGGCATTCCCAATCCGTCGTCAATGAATTCGACCTGTAGGCCGAAGTCGGTCTGACTGATCGACATGCGGAGCTGTGTCGCGTGCCCGTGGCATACCGCGTTTGCGGCCGCCTCTGACATAAGCTGTTTGATTTCGTGAACCATCCATGTGGGTACAGCCAACTCGAGCGGCCTAATCGAAACCTCGATTTGACAATTCCATTGCTGTGACAGCAGCCCGGCGAAGCCTGTCAGCGTGTGCTCAAGGGAGATAATGGCCGGGCTGCCGACGGCGCGATTGTTCTCGACGAATTGGCGGACGCGCCGCTGCTGTTCGAGGATCAGCGAGCTCACGTCATCGAGTTGGCGTTTCCAGTCGTTTCCTGCAGCCTCACCGGCAAGCTTAAGCTTTAGCCGTGCGGCAGTGAGATCCTGCAGCACGCTGTCGTGCAGGTCGCAAGCTAGGCGCACACGCTCCTCCGAGCGGGCGGCTTCAGTTGTTTGTTGTATCAGCGCGAGACGCTCCAATTCAGACCCCAAGCGTGTCGCAATGATCTGCGTCAGCGCGCTCCCTTCGTCAGGCCGGCCGGGAGAATTGATGACGAAAACACGTCCGCGGTAGCGAACGCTGGAAAAGGACGCAGCAGAAATCCGCCGAATAGGCTCGCCTGCCACTCCTGCGAATTCAGGCAGGTCGGCGATCAAATCGGTCAATTCCTCGTCGGCCCTTGGCGACGCTGCCGCATCGTCTTCATTGCGCGGCCGCTGGAGATCGTGGCGGCGCCAGAAATCCGCGTTTTGAATGTCGACAAGCTTCAAACAATCGGCTGCCCAGTAAGCGACGCAGCCTGCGTCATCTTCCTGGTCGCGCCAGACGACGAACAAGCGGGAGCCGTCAAGGACGCGAGACGCGTGCCGGAACAAGAGCCCGAGCCAAGAGAGACGGTCATTGGCAATGGCATCAAACGGCCATTCAGCGAGCTTAGCCAATCGCTGACGGCTGCGTTCCCGGTAGGCACCGAAATAGCCGAGGATGACGGCGGAGAAGACGAAGTAGGTCGACCGCATGATGAACAGGTTAAGCTCGGACTCGCCATCCCTTAAATCGGGCAGGCCGACGATCAATTGGACGACCAGCAGAATGGACGCACCGAATGCCGCTCCCTTCAGGCCCCAGCGCATCGTCATCGCGAGGAGAACGAACGGTAGAACTGCGAAGAAGGGACTGGTGAGTTCATCCGTCAGGAGCGTCAGCCAGACGAGGATCACAACATCAATAACGTGAATGAAAATATGGACAAGGCTGATGTTGTCCAATGCCTTGCGGATCGGAAAGATGACCAGCAGCACTGAGAAAAGAATATAAAGGCTTAATATAACTCTTGATTCATGGAGTGAGACCGGCCGGGTAGGATCAAGATAGATGGCGAGGATTGCAAAAGTCGCGGTAACCAGCCGCCCAATGCCGATGAGACGCTCGGGCTCCACGCCCAGCAGCCAATCTCCCGCTGATCGAGCTAGCCGCTTTATCATGTTGTTCGATCCGGCGGGAGCAACTCCTGCTTCCCGGCCGCAATCCAGGCTCGCCATGCGCAACTCCCCCCGAATTGTTGAAGGTTATTTTAGCATATGCGAATTCTTTTTTGAGTACACGCGAATCCCTAGAAAACAATCTAGCGAGAGCAATGTGGTAAAGTCGTCGCCTGGAAGAATAGAAGTGGCGTGGCTTCGCTCTCGCGTCTACTTTCGTCGTTCACCCACAGCTTCCAGGCCTTCACGATATATGCCTCATTAGGTCTTTCCCGAGTGAGTGCAAAAGTCGATAGATCAAACAAACGAGGCTCAAATTGCACACCTTGTTTGAGCATCCCCAAAGTCAAAATTATCCGCTCAGGCGCAAACACCAAGGCGCCGAACTCGTTGGGAGAGTACACAGTCGAACTCCTGGTGTCCTCGATCGGCTCGATAACCCAGCTATCCCCGTAGTCCACGCAGAGGCAATGATTTGGGAACTTATCTGCGTAGGGTACATGCCCGCTCACTGAAGTCGTCTTGAGGACGATGACGTGCGCAAACTTTGGGTCGGTCTCATAGATGAATGCTAGGTCATCATGATCGGCATAGCCGCTGCTGATCTTTACGAGATGGCCGCGGTCTGCGTTTCGCAGTTCTCTTACCGTAAACGGCTTCCGAATTTCCATGGACCCCTCAATGCGAGCCATGCTCCCTAAGGCACGGGACCAAGGACTATCCCGATAGCATTTGATTGATCCGACCGGAATCTAGAGGATTATATAGAAAACGGCCTTTCTCACTTACTCGGGGGGGCTGGGCTTTAAAACCGGGCCCATGGGACCTTCGTTCGCGGGAGGCGACTTGCCGCGAGCAGATGCTCTTACCGCCGCAAGGGCGCTCGCTTACGCGCCACATGTTTTGAAGATCGTCCGCCGCCGGCCAGATAGTTGATTAAGACGGAAAAGGCCCGCATCTTTCAATGCAGGCCTTTGAAACTGGCTCCCCGGGCCGGATAATTTTTAACGTCCATATTGCTCCATAGTGACAACTAGGAGTGATTTAAGATGTTGATTTCACTATAAACCATTGTCCATTTCATCCAAGACGCTTATCTATAGCACAGCACCCAAAAGTGGGGAGAAAGTGGGGAAGATATATGGGGAGCCATACTCGGAACGCTTTGACCGTTAAGTCTATTGCGGCAAGCAAGGCCGCCAAACTGCGTGACGGCGGAGGCCTGTGGCTCGTCACAAAAGGTGGCGGAAGGTACTGGATTTTTCAATACACGTTCGCCGGCTTGCGCAGAGAGATGGGAATCGGGCCGCTGCACACGGTCGGGCTTGCTGACGCGCGGGAGAAGGCGGAACTGGCGAGGGCTCTTGTCCGCCGCGGTGTAGATCCAATCGTAGCCCGCAATGAAGAGCAGGCTGAAATCCCACGGGCGATGACGTTTGGACAGTACGCTGACTCCTTTGTCGATGCTGCTGTGAAAGCGGGCCGGTGGCGCGGCGCCAAGACCGAGGCTCGCTGGCGAAACCTACTCGAAAACCACGCAAGGCCGATCCGCAGCAAGACGCTTGCCAGCATTAAGACCAAAGACGTGATCAGCGTGCTAAGCCCGCTGTGGGGCACCCGACAGGAAACTGCAGAAAAACTGCGCGAAGCGATCGAACGGGTGCTGGACGCTGCCAAGGTGGAAGGCCACCGTTCTGGAGAAAATCCGGCCACGTGGAAAGGTGCCTTGGAGCACGTTCTCCACAAGCCGAACGAACTTACCGCCACGTCACACCACGCCGCAATGCCGTACGCAGAAGCGCCGGCCTTTATGAAAGCGCTAGCAGATTTGAGTGGTGTATCGGCGAGGGCACTTGAGTTGTGCATCCTTACCGCTTGCCGTTCTGGCGAGGTCCGCGGTGCTGTTTGGTCGGAAATCGACTTCAAGACTAAGATTTGGACGATTCCACCACTCAGGATGAAGAGCGGCAAGGAACACCGTGTGCCATTGGTCCCTAAGGTCATCAATCTTCTTGAGGAAATGAAGCGGCAGTCTGTCAACGAATACGTGTTTCCTGGCGTTCGCGACAAGAAGCCGCTCTCGGACGCCAGCCTAGCCAAAGCACTGAAGGCAGCCGGCGGCAAGGACGTCACGGTTCATGGCTTCAGAAGCTCTTTCCGCGACTGGGCAACTGAAGTTTCCCACGCCCCGCGCGAGATTGCTGAAGCGGCTCTTGCGCATGCCGTTGGCGACCAGGTCGAGCGTTCGTATGCTCGCAGCGATGCTTTGGAGAGGCGCCGCAAGCTCATGGAGGAGTGGGCGCAATACTGCGGACAACTGTAAACGGGTGTTAACTTTCAAACGCGTCAAGCGATATATTGCAACCTGAGATAAATATCTATTTTGACAAAATTGTAAGTTTACATCATATTCATCATAGTCAAGCGGACGTGGTGGCCGCCTGATTTCGCGGGGTGGTGCCCGCATGAGAACCGGAACGATCTGGTTCAGCCCTTACGGGTGAAACCGCAGCTTCGCTGCCGGCAGCGTTCCCGAGGAACGCGGCGCTTCGGCGTCGATCAACGATCAACCCGAGCACAGCGTCTCGGTCACCGATCCTTCTCAAATCTATCGATCAACCGGACGCCGGGACTCTGTCATCGGCGATGAAGAGGAGACACCATGATTCCGTCTGCCAGTAACGACAATACCCCTCAACTGATCTCACTCAATGATGTTTGCAGAATGACGAGCTTGTCACGAACGATGGTGAATCGATATCGCGCCGAAGGGCGGTTTGTCCCCGCGGTTCCGCTAGGGGACCGGCGTGTCGCTTTTGTGCGCGCGGAAGTTATCGCGTGGATCGAAGATAAAATCGCTGCCAGGGCCGCCTAAAGTTTTAGACGCCCCTTGGCGGAATCCGGAATTTCTCACTTAATACCTGAGTAATCATCAACATCACCATCAACGATTTGCCGACCGGCCGAGCGCCGGCGAAGGAGGACTTTTGCGCATTTCTACCGAAATCAACGGCCCGTCTCTGGCCGAAGTTCTGGCCTTTACGATTGTCGAAACCGCAGACGATGTCGCTCGGGTCGAGCGCGCCGCTGGCAACCGCATGGCCGCAGTCCGCGGCTGGAGTGGATGGAGGGTAGATGCCGTGGACATCAGTGAGGAAGCTGACAGTCTTGCTCGATTAAAGATTTATGCGAAGCCGATTGGACCATGTCTCGTCGAAGCAGTCATCCACGAATTTCTCGTTGGCCTTGACCATTGCAGACGTTCGAAGCGGTTTGATGCGTTCCTCCTGGCCTGCGGCGTGACGAAACTTCTTGGTGACAGCAGTGAGATCGAAGGTCGCTATTTCGCGACGCGCAACCGTGGGCGCGGATCTGTCGACTTTGGGCCGCTGACGAACGCATTGCCGCAATAACAGGGAGGAACATAATGTCGAAGACCAACATTGAGCAGTCCGAACTCGAAACAAGCATCTACCAATACCTGGGGAGGCGCTCTGGCGTCTCCATGGTGGAGCTCGCACGCGACATCCCAGGATTCACTGGCGACGAGGTTTGGGGAAATCTGGATAACAAGGTCGCAATCTGGATCAACATGTCGAAAACAGCGATCGCTGCGATGACCCAGCTTGTCGCTGCCAACAAGATCGTGGCGACGCCTACCAGCGCTCTAGTATACGCCTTCGACGGCGGAATGCTCGACATGCCCGTCGCAAAAAGCATTAAGCGGAAATATGCCAAGCCTCACTGGTTTCCCTTGGTGTTCGCTGGCAACCGTGAGGCCACGCAATGAGAATCCTTGATCTTGACCCCGTTGTCGCAAGTGGCAACGGGGGTCTCAGAACGATTGCAGAGTTCGATCTCGAGCTCTCCGACACCGTCCGGCTCCTCGGCCTCCGTCTGCTCGAAACGCCTGACGGTCGCCGCATCGTTTACGCCGCCCAGGCAGGAAGCAGGCGAACCGCCACATTCGACCCGCGTCTAGCAGCGCAAATCACCATGATGGCATCACACATTTACGATGGGGCACCTACGGCCAATGACACTCCCAAAAACGCAATCTGATCCTGTTTATCTAAGCCCGGAGGCGGTCGCTCGCGCAGTGGGCGGCAAGGCCCGCGGCAACCGAGTTACTGTGCACGCTCCAGGCCACAAAAAGGGATCGGCTGAGATTTCGATCCTGATCGACCCGTCAGCCCCTCGCGGAATGCTTGTTAACTGCTTCAGCGGTGAGGATCCCATCGCGATGAAGGACTGGGTGCTCGCCAAGTGCGGCGAACCTGAGTTTACCCCAGGCGAGAAGAGTGAGCGGCCGGAGTCGACGACGCACCTCAAGTTGGTCCGCAGGGCCGATCCGCCGAAGCCGTTCAGCGATTACCACCTTTTGTCGAAGGGTTATCACCATGCGGTGACATACGACTACACCTCCGCCGACGGCGAGGTGTTGTTTGAGGTGTTGCGGTACGAGCACCCGGCAGACACAAAGACTTTTATCCAAAGACAGCCTGATGGGAAGGGTGGTTGGCTTAGCGGTCGCGGTGAACCTGCCTTGTATCGGCTCCACGAGATCGCAGCGAACACGACCG